>JAEYIG010000249.1 GCA_023409175.1 Pseudomonadota bacterium | reverse complement strand
GTGCTGACGACCTTGGAAATTTCGACGACGGACTTGAAATCGCCCGGGCTGGAAATCGGGAAACCGGCTTCGATAACGTCCACACCCAGTTCTTCCAGAGCTCTTGCCACCTCGATTTTTTCAAGTGTATTCAGCTGGCTGCCCGGGACTTGTTCCCCGTCTCGCAACGTCGTATCAAATATGATGATTTTTTCTGCCGAATCTGCTGTTGTGGCAACCATGATGTGCTCCTTTGGATAGTTCGATATTGTTGAGTTAATCCGGAATAAATTCCATTTGTCTTAACCTCATGGGAAAAGACCAGATAATACAGGATTTGTGGGTAAGGGGTATCAGCACGCTTAGCGCGCTAGAACGAGCAGTAGCGACAAGCCGAGGGACTTGCCGCCAAGTGTCTGATATGAAGAATTGAAGATGTTCGTATTCATGAAAAAAACTATAAGCTCATTTATGTTTTCTTGCAATCATTTTCAAAATGCGGATTCATATATCGCCATATTGTATCCATTTTACAAATTCACTGTTTTTTGCCGTCTTTCTCATCATTTTCTTCGTGATGGTCTTCTTCCGTCTGCACGATACTGACCGGCTTCCCTTTCAGCTTGTGCCAGAGATATACGACATATCCTGAAATGCCGTAAATGACGAACAAACCGAAAAGCACTTTCGGCGGGTCGAAAGAAATAGTGACGAAAATAAGGACTACCAGAATGATGGCAATGAACGGTACCGATTTCCGGATATTCATGACCTTGAAGCTGTAAAACGGAACATTCGACACCATCGTCAAACCGGCGTAAAGCGTCAGGATCCAGGATGTCCAGTAGAAATCGCTTCCGGCAAAACCGATGTCATCCATCAGCCAGATGAATCCGGCGACCAGTGCCGCTGCAGCCGGACTCGGCAGTCCCTGAAAGAAACGCTTGTCCACAACCTTGATGTTGGTATTGAAACGGGCCAGCCGGAGTGCGGCACAGGCACAGAAGATGAAAGCCGAGACCCAGCCGATGCGCCCCATCCCTTTCAAAGACCACTCATAGACGACGAGGGCCGGAGCGGCGCCGAACGCGACCATATCGGCAAGGCTGTCGAGCTGGGCACCGAACTCGCTTTGAGTCCTCGTCAACCGGGCGACACGTCCGTCCATGCTGTCCAGGATCATGGAAATGAAGATGGCAACGGTCGCCTGCTTGAATTCCAGGTTCAGGGACATGACGATGGCATAAAATCCACAAAACAGCGATGAAATCGTGATGGCGTTCGGCAACAGGTAGATGCCTCTGCGCCCCAGCCTTGCTCTTGCCGGGGGCGATCCAGGAACTGTTTTTTGCGGCTCATCCATGCAAATACTCCGAAAAATTGGAAATCGTTTTACGTTGACACTCAGGCTAGCTGATATTCATTCTTCGGCCAATTCGGCCAGTATGGTTTCAGTGGCATAGACCTTTTCTCCTACCGTTACTTTGGGCACTGCCGAAAGCGGGAGATATACGTCGACACGCGAACCAAAGCGGATAAAGCCGAACCGTTGCCCTCTGGTCAGCTCGTCTCCTTTCACGACGTAACACAGGATACGGCGTGCAATGAGACCGGCCACCTGTACACAGGTTACCATCTGACCATTCGATGCCGTAATGACCAAAGCGTTCCGTTCATTTTCAAGGGAAGCCTTGTCAAGATCGGCGTTAACGAATTTTCCCGGGAAATACTGTACTTTTTCAATTGTGCCATCCACTGGCGAGCGGTTGGAGTGTACGTTGAACACATTCATGAAGACACTGATCTTCAGGGCATCACGCTCACCATAGATGTCACGGGCCTTTTCCACGACGACTATCCGGCCATCCGCCGGGGAAAGCACGGCCTTGTCATTGGCGGGGACAACCCGTCCCGGATCGCGGAAAAACTGCAGGACAAACAGGCTGATAACCCACAAAGGAATCGACCAGACGCCCCATTTGTACGTCGCTATTCCCGTGATGACGAAAGACACAATGATAAAAAGCCAGCCTTCGCGTGCAATGATGGGATGAGGATAATTTTTCAAACCGACTCCGAGCGCAAAACAGTTAAGGTTCGTATTCTATTCTCAATCTTCCTATCCTGAAAACAGGTAATTCTGTTTTTCGTTCCGGCAACGAATTGAGACCTTGAATATTCCCGAATCGCATCCATATCCAGTACAAACCGGATATTTCCGCCAATCGGCAGATGCTTAATGAAATTATCGCTGTTTTTTGTCGATATTGAAATCATCATTGTTAAACCACAAGCATGAAAATTACTCATGTGCGAATGTACATATTTGATTGCTTAACCCATTTTGAGTTCTGATTCCCGAGTATAAGCGACCTTTTTTACTCCGGATTTCTTTCATTTTTACCGGGAAAACCGATTATGAAGTTTCGTGATCCAAGTAATCCGATGTGGATGCAGGCCCTGAAAATGCTGGAACAGGCCGACCAGCTCCATAAACATTTTTTTCAACTGGTAAAACCCAGGACTCGCGGCCCTGTATGGGAACCGCCGGTCGACATTCTTGAGACAGACAGGCAATTTTTGATAGTGATTGCGCTACCCGGCGTGGAACCTTCCGAGGTCACGGTCGTGATTGATGAAAATGCCCTGCATATCGTTGGTGAACGTCCTATCATGATCAATCGGGACACGGCCATCAGACGGCTTGAAATTCCTTATGGCCGGTTCGAGAAACGGATCAGCCTTCCCCAGGGAAATTACAAAGTGGCTGAAAACGTCCTCTCCAATGGATGTTTGCGCTTGGTATTGAATAAACTTGGTTGACAGGTGAGTTATGAATTCCCAAGACTCTGAAAAAATTGCTGCGGCTGGCGAAAATGCCGAAAACAATCAGGAAAACCAGAA
>JAEYIG010000247.1 GCA_023409175.1 Pseudomonadota bacterium | reverse complement strand
AGGTTCGCCAGAGCCAGCCACATCCTTTATGGAATAATATTCCGGACAAGAGTTTCTTCTATTTCGTTCACAGCTTTTATGCCGTTCCTGAACAATCGGGGCATATGGTCGGTGAAACGGAATACGGTACACCGTTTTGTAGCGCAATTGCCTGCGACAATGTTTTTGCCACGCAATTCCATCCGGAAAAAAGCGCCGATGTTGGTCTGCAGTTGTACAAGAATTTCATACACTGGAATCCCTGATATTTTTAACTATTAACCACTCACTTTGTTTTTCGTTTAATCATGTTGCTAATTCCCGCTATTGATTTGAAAGATGGTTCCTGCGTCCGCCTGAAACAGGGCGATATGGAGCAGGCCACTGTATTTTCCGAAGATCCGGCTGAAATGGCATTGCACTGGCTTGAACAGGGCGCAAGGCGTCTTCATCTGGTTGATTTGAATGGTGCATTCGCTGGCAAACCTGTCAATGAATCAGCTGTAAAAAGCATTATTCAGGTTGTGCAGGATTTTGCGGAAGATAATGATCTGGAAGAAATCCCCGTGCAACTGGGCGGCGGAGTACGCGATCTGGATACCATTGAACGTTATCTTGATCATGGACTTTCGTACATCATTATCGGCACGGCTGCCGTCAAGAATCCAGGCTTTTTGCAGGATGCGTGCGGAGCGTTTGCCGGACAAATCATCGTTGGGCTGGATGCAAAGGATGGCAAGGTCGCGACAGATGGCTGGAGCAAACTCTCCAGACACGATGTTATCGAACTGGGCAAGAAATTCGAAGGATACGGTGTCGAATCCATTATTTATACCGATATCGGACGTGATGGCATGATGGGCGGCGTTAACGTCGAAGCAACAGTCAAACTGGCTCGTGCAGTCAAAGTACCTATTATCGCCTCTGGCGGCGTTCATAGCATCAAGGACGTCGAAGCTCTTTGCGCCGTTCAGAACGAAGGCATAGAGGGTGTTATTTGCGGGCGTTCGATTTACGAGGGCACCCTGAATCTGGAAGAGGGACAGGCCAGAGCAGACGAATTGTCTGACAACTAGTTCCTCATCAGGACAAGAATTTATGTTAACCAAAAGAATTATTCCATGCCTTGATGTGACCGCCGGCCGGGTCGTCAAAGGGGTCAATTTCGTTGAATTGAAAGATGCTGGCGATCCCGTTGAAATTGCCCGGCGTTATAACGATCAGGGCGCGGATGAACTGACTTTTCTGGACATTACCGCGTCAAGCGACCAGCGTGACCTGATCCTGAACATTATCGAAGACGTCTCATCGCAGGTATTCATCCCGTTGACCGTCGGTGGTGGCGTTCGCACGGTTGAAGACGTCAGAAGGCTGTTGAATGCAGGAGCTGACAAGGTCAGTATCAATACATCTGCGGTGACCAACCCGCAGCTTGTTGCTGATGCTTCCTCGCGTTACGGATCTCAATGTATTGTCGTTGCCATCGATGCCAAGCAGGTTTCACCCGGTCGTTGGGAAATTTTCACACACGGTGGCCGTAACGCAACTGGTCTGGAAGTCATTGAATGGGCAAAGAAAATGGCACAGTTTGGCGCAGGTGAAATCCTGTTGACCAGCATGGACAAGGACGGCACGAAAAGCGGCTTCGATCTGGAACTGACACGTGCCGTATCGGATGCCGTCAACATTCCTGTCATCGCTTCCGGTGGTGTCGGCAATTTGCAGCATCTGGCGGATGGCGTTCAGGAAGGGCACGCCGATGCCGTACTGGCTGCCAGCATTTTCCATTATGGTGAATACACGGTGCAGCAAGCCAAGAAATTCATGCAAGAAAGAAATATTCCGGTACGCTTATGAAAAACAATGACTGGCTGGATTCAATCGAGTGGAACGAGCAGGGACTGATTCCCGTTATCACGCAGGACGCAGGCTCACGCGACGTACTGATGCTTGCCTGGATCAACCGTGAAGCTCTGGAAAAAACTGTTGAATGCGGTGAAGCGGTTTACTGGAGCCGTTCGCGCCAGAAGCTTTGGCACAAAGGAGAGGAATCGGGCCATACGCAAAAAATCATTGATATCCGTCTGGATTGTGACAATGACGCATTGATTTATATGGTCGAACAAAGCGGACTGGCCTGTCATACCGGGCGAAGATCCTGCTTTTACCAGCAATTGCAAAAGTCTGACACTATCGTGTGGAATGCGGTTGATCCCGTCTTGAAAGACCCATCGGAAATTTACAAATGAACGATATACTTGAACGGCTGACTGCCGTTATTGAATCCCGCAAATTGTCGAATGGCGGAGATCCTGAAAAATCCTATGTCAGCAAGCTGTTCGCCAAAGGTGATGATGCCATTCTGAAAAAAGTCGGCGAGGAAGCGACTGAAACAGTCATGGCTGCCAAAGACGTACGTAACAATATGCCTGCATCGAAACTGGTTTATGAATGCGCTGACCTTTGGTTTCACAGTTTGGTTATGCTGGCCCAGTACGGTTTGACCGCAAACGACGTGTTAAAAGAACTGGCACGACGTGAAGGCCTTTCGGGAATCGAGGAAAAAGCGTCCCGCAAGAAATCCTGATACTGATAATTAAATACTTTTGAAGGGAAAGTCATGGATGACTGTATTTTCTGCAAAATCGTCGCGAAAGAAATACCATCAACCACTGTTTTCGAAAATGAACGAATCATGGTCTTCAAGGATATCCATCCTGCAGCTCCAGTCCATCTTCTCATCATCCCCAAAAAACACATCCCGACCCTTTCGCATTGCAATGAAGGCGATGCGGCATTACTCGGTGAAATGATGGCACTCGTTCCGAAACTGGCCAAAGAACATGGCATCGCCGTGACAGGCGAAGAAGAAGGGTCACCTCAAGGGGGATTCCGTGTTGTCGTCAATACCGGCCCGGACGGCAAGCAGGATGTCTATCATATGCATATCCATCTTATGGGTGGCCCACGCCCCTGGAAAAATCCGCACTAAATATAAAAAAGGCATCTTCACGATGCCTTTTTTGTTCAACTGTTTTTATTCATCCGTTTCCTGGCGCTTTTTCAACGGCCGTTTTCCGACCCCCACATTCAATTTGACTTCCTTGTTGTCCCTCAGGACAACCATTTCCGTCTGCGCACCCGGCTGCAACTGTGCGATCAGATTGAACATTTCAGCCATATTCGAAATCGATTTCCCTCCAATCGAAACCAGAATGTCGCCAGGACGGATGCCAGACTTGTCAGCTGGACCATTTTTCAGTACTGCCGCGATAATCACACCGTCTTTCTTGGGAAGTCCCAGATTTTCCGCCAGTTCGGGGTTGATATCCCGCGGTTCAACCCCTATCCATCCGCGGACTACCTGCCCCTTGGTAATGATGGAATCCAGCACCATTTTCACCGTCGAGACAGGAATGGCAAATCCGATGCCCAGCGAACCGCCGCTACGGGAATAAATGGCAGAATTGATACCCAGCAGGTTACCGCTGGTATCAATCAGTGCACCTCCCGAATTACCCGGATTGATGGCGGCATCGGTCTGAATGAAGTTTTCATAAATATTGATGCCCAACTGACTTCTTCCAAGAGCGGAAATGATCCCCATCGTCACGGTTTGGCCAACCCCGAAAGGATTGCCGATAGCGAGAACCACATCGCCGACTTTCGCTTTTTCGACATCGCCGAAAGCAACGGCCGGCAAGTTGGGCAAATCGATCTTGATGACGGCCAGGTCGGTATCCGGATCGGTACCGACCAGTTTGGCAGACGCTTTTCTGCCGTCTTCGAATGCCACTTCGATCTGGTCTGCCGTTTCGACAACGTGATTGTTGGTCACGACGTACCCGTCATGGCTCACGACGACCCCGGATCCGAGGCTCATCTGTTTTTCAGTGTCACTGAACCGTTCGCCGAAAAAACGCCTGAGGAAAGGATCATCCAGAAGCGGGCTCTGTGGTTGCCGGACTTCCTTGGTCGTGTAAATATTGACAACCGCGGGCATCGCACGTGAAACCGCCTCACGATAGGATGATTGTGCGGGAACGACTTCCGAACTGGCCTTAAGGTCAGGAGTGAACGCTTTACGGTTCAGATCCAGCCATTCCGGTTTCAGGGCCGCCACAATAAACCATAGCGCCAGACAAACTGTTATAGTTTGGGCAAACAACAGCCAAAGACGTCGCATAATGATGAATGAAAAAAAAGTTCAAAAAACTGTAGACAGAAACGAAGTCATTAAATTTCTGGCCGATGAATTAAAAATTTCACTTATTCGTGATTATTGTCCAAATGGCTTGCAAGTGGAAGGCCAGCCCGACATTTCTTCTGTCATCAGTGGCGTAACTGCCAGTCAGGCCCTGATTGAAGCCGCCATTGACCTGCATGCCGATACGCTTCTGGTCCATCACGGCTACTTCTGGAGAAACGAAAACGAATGTATCGTCGGCCCCAAACAGAAGCGCATCAAGCTGCTTCTGGAACATAATATCAATTTGATAGCCTACCATCTTCCGCTCGATTGCCACCCCGAATTGGGCAATAATATTCAACTGGCCAAAATCCTGGAGTTCAAACCGACAGGACGGTTCGGCGAAAATGATATCGGCTGGCTGGGAAAAATGAACAATAGGGATATCGGCACTGTCGGCGAACTGGCGACTCTGGTTGAAACACGCCTGAAGAGGAAACCGCTTCTGATCGGCAATCCTCTGCAAAAACTGGAAACGATCGGATGGTGTACAGGAGCCGCACAGGATTTGTTGCCTGATGCTGCCCAGAACAATGTGAGCGTTTACCTGAGTGGGGAAATATCTGAACGAACCGTACACGAAGCGCGGGAATACGGCATTGCCTATCTGGCCTGTGGTCATCATGCCACAGAACGTTATGGCATTATGGCGCTTGGAAACCTGCTGGCAGAACGGTTCGGCATTCATCACCAATTTGTGGAAATCGACAATCCTGTCTGATCTGGCCTTCAAAAAAACATGAAGGCTTTAAATGCGTGTACCACTTCTTTATAATACGCAGTTATTTGTCATTAATACTTGCCAATTTAGCCTGATTTAGCCTGATGAAGCGATCCGAACAGGAAGGTCTTTCACCTATCTTTGTCTTTTCAGGGCTTCATTCGCACCACTTGATGCATTCGTTTTCACGTTTTTTCTTCTGATTTAAAGGAACAACAACCATGATGGTTCTCTATTCAGGAACAACTTGTCCTTTCTCGCAACGTTGCCGGTTTGTCCTCTTCGAAAAGGGAATGGATTTTGAAATCAGGGATATCGATCTCTTTAATAAACCGGAAGAAATCTCGGCCATGAATCCATATGGACAGGTGCCTATTCTGGTTGAACGGGAACTCATCCTTTATGAATCCAACATCATCAATGAATATATCGACGAACGGTTTCCGCATCCGCAACTGATGCCGGCCGATCCATTGATGCGTGCCAGAGCGCGTCTGATGCTTTTCAACTGTGAAAAGGAATTGTTCGTTCACGTTAACACCCTCGAAAACGACAAGTCCGACAATGCAGCCGCCAATCATGAGAAAGCCCGTGTCCAGATCAGGGATTATCTGACGGCCCTGTCGCCACTTTTCCAGAAAAGCAAATACGTTCTGGGTGACGAATTTTCCATGCTGGACGTCGCCTTGGCTCCTTTGCTGTGGCGTCTGGACTACTATGGCATCGAGCTTTCGAAAACGGCAGCCCCATTGATGAAATACGCCGAACGTGTTTTCTCCCGTCCGGCATACATTGAAGCATTGACACCGCCTGAAAAAGTCATGCGGAGATAATCGGTCGTCACGGAAAAGGGGGAAAGCATGGCAGAAATTTCAACCAAGCCTTATATGTTACGGGCCATTCACGAATGGTGTACCGACAGTGGCTTTACGCCCTATATTGCCGTACAGGTCACCCCTGCTGTCAAGGTGCCGATGCAGTTCGTGCGCGACGGCCAGATCGTCCTGAATGTCAGTTATGACGCGACGAATGCCTTGAAAATGGACAATGCCGCCATACAGTTCAGGGCCCGTTTCGGAGGAGTGCCTCAGGATATTTACATTCCCGTCGGAAACGTCATTGCCATCTACGCCAGTGAAAACGGACAGGGAATGGCTTTTGAAATGACGGAAACGCAACCGGAGTTCGAATCGCCTCCTGAACCGGATAAAGAACCAACAAAAAAACCGAAACAACCTACCTTAACCAGAATTAAATAATGTAGAATAACCGTTTTTCAAGTGCCGGCTTAGCTCATCTGGTAGAGCACATGATTTGTAATCATGGGGTGGCGGGTTCAAGTCCTGCAGCCGGCACCACTTTT
>JAEYIG010000243.1 GCA_023409175.1 Pseudomonadota bacterium | reverse complement strand
TATTCCAATAAAACGCATTTTCATCTAAGGGACAAAACAATGAATTCCCAGGACTATCCTTTCAAGGAACTGAAACCTGCCTCTGTCTGGAAACATTTCGCCGAACTGTGCCGCATCCCGAGACAATCCAAACATGAGGAAGCCGTCCGTGACTTCCTGGCACAGTGGGCAAACAGCCAGGGACTCGACAATCTCGTCGACAAGGGCGGGAACCTCATCATCAGAAAACCCGCCAGTCCCGGGTCTGAAAATGCACCCGGCGTCATTTTGCAGGCGCACCTGGACATGGTCTGCCAGAAAAACGAGACCGTCGAACACGATTTTTCACGTGACCCGATCAAGGCTGTCGTACGCGACAATCTCGTCATCGCCGAAAACACGACTTTAGGCGCGGATGACGGCATCGGCGTCGCGCTGATCCTCGCCGCACTTGAAGACAAGACACTGGAACACGGCCCACTGGAAGCCTTGCTGACAGTCGATGAAGAAGAAGGCATGGGCGGAGCCAACAAGCTGGAAAAAAATGTCCTTCAGGGCAAAATCCTGTTGAATCTCGACAGCGAAACCTGGGGAGACTTTTGCCTGGGGTGTGCCGGAGGCGCAGACGTCATCGTCCAGAGGATCGGACACGCCGAACCTTTCCCGACAGCCTGGAAAGCCCTGAAACTGGACATCTCCGGATTGCGCGGCGGCCATTCGGGCATCAACATCCATGAAGGCCGGGGCAACGCCATCAAGATCCTGACTCGCATCCTGTGTTCGCTGGACAGGCAATTCCCGCTCTGTCTCTCTTCTTTCTCCGGAGGCACTGCCCGGAACGCCATCCCGCGTGAAGCGTCAGCCGTGATCGGCATACAGGAACAGAACATGATTTCGGTCAGCGGTCTCCTGCAGCAATGGCAAGACCGTTTCCGGAAAGAACTGGCCGGCGTCGATGAGGGCATACAGGTCAA
Organism: Pseudomonadota bacterium; assembly: GCA_023409175.1. Classification (GTDB taxonomy): domain Bacteria; phylum Pseudomonadota; class Gammaproteobacteria; order Burkholderiales; family Burkholderiaceae_D; genus Oxalobacter. The sequence goes on along the minus strand of JAEYIG010000243.1, from coordinate 2,248 downwards.
ATGGAGTACGACCGATGCAGACCAGATCATGTCCTCGTTCGACCAGCGCGTCTGGCTGCTTTCCCTGAATGCTGCGCCTTACGGGGTATGGCGCATGACGGCCGGAACGTGCTCACCCGAGACATCCAGCAATCTCGGGACCATCAACCTGCAACCCGGAACCGGTACCTGTACCTTTATGGTCCGTTCGACGGTCGACAGTGCCTGCAACGCACTGACCGAAGAGATCACCAGCCTCTTCATGCTGTCCGGCATCCAGCCAAAAAGGGAAAACGCCTATCCGGGATGGACTCCGGACCTGAATTCCCCCTTGCTCTCCACGTGCAGGGAAATCTACAGGCGCGAATTCGGCAGTGAACCGGCGACCCACATTATCCATGCCGGGCTGGAATGCGGCATCCTGAAATCAAAATATCCCGAACTGGACATGATTTCTTTCGGCCCCACCATTCACAGCCCGCACGCCCCGGGGGAATCCGTCGAAATTGATACCGTCGGAAAATCATGGCAACTGTTGAAGGCCTTGCTGAAAGCCCTTGCCAAAGCCTGAACAACGCACTCATGAAAAAGGGAAATACGAAACGTTTCGTATCTCCCTTTTTTAATTCCTCAAAACGGATGACAGGCGCTATCGCCACCGGCAAAAACTCTGAAACGGCCCGGTCACCAACCCGAACGTTTTGCCAGAAGCGTCCTGTAAAAAGCGGCCTCATTGTCCCAGAGGGAGGCCATGTCTGTTTTTCCCGCTCCAAAATCCGTCACGCATTGCGGAAGGTCTGGACCGGAAACATACCGAATGCCACTGGTCCTGTCAGGGTATAACCAGGCATCAGGATCGTTGCCGTACCAGCCGATGGCATTATCCCCACCCAGAAGACGCGCCACATCCTTGGCAAGATTGTCCGGATTGTCATACACGTGGCAAAAATCATCACCGTCATCCGCCACCTGCAACTGGCAATACCCGCCGGGATAGAAAATAACGCAGACATCCATGAAGTCCTCCAGCCGTTTTCGATACAGTTATCCATCATAACCGAAAACACAGGCTGAAGTGGCTTCACGCGGCAAAACGACGTTTTCACGTTTCCTGCATTCGGCATTGTCATCCGGAGACCGTTCCCCCCACATCGGGAAGTCAGGCCGTACAGGGAAATTCCGGACCCGTCCGGAAAACCGCGAAAAGGGCCATTGAAGGACAAGCCGGATCAGGGTCTCCCTTACAAGCCGTTCAGAGGAAACTGGGAACAGGCGATCACGACAATAATGGAAGCGACGAAGATCAATGCATTCATCATTTCGGAAACAAGGCTTTTCATTTGCATTCTCCTTTATACTGTTTATTCATCCAGTATATCACACTGTAAATAAAAACAGTGTTTTCTTCATGCAACAGAAAAAGGCTTGTTTGCACATCCTGCAATATTCCTCAAGGGATGGGTTTACGGCACTTAGGGATGTGCATTCAGATACGGATTTTATGCGTTCAATCCACAAAAAAAGCCCCCTGTCCAAAAAGACAGGAGGCTCTCAAACGAAACGGTAACAATCAGTCGTTATTCGTGCTCAACAATCCGGAAAAACTGATATACGTCTTGTCGCCGCGATAGATCGGCAACGGTTTTTCACCTTCTTTCAAAGGTTCTTTTACGTTCTGCTCGGCATTGGCAAATGTGACGTAAGCGAAATTCCCCCTGGCTTCCTTGGAGGCGTAGGCTTTTTCCAGTTCCTGGATGTTATCCGGCAATTTCGCTTCTTCAGGCCAGCGGACGGCTTTGACGACCACCCACTGGGGAAACTCTTCGGTGCTGATCCAGATGGAAGGCTGCAATTCAGGATTGCTGTTCCAGCCGGCAATATGTTCCCCTTCCTGAGTCAGGGTCTGCCGGGCGACCTGTACGGCAAAATCGTGCAATTCCCAATCGGTCATGACGATTTTCTCATCGGTCACCAGATCAGGTGGATTGACCGGTTTGCGGTCTTTCAGGGATAAAAGGCCCCAGCCTTTTTCGGCAGGGAACCAGTTCCCGAAAGAGAATTTCATCGGCATCACGCAGGCATGCCCATTGCAGCCTTCAGCGATCGTGGCCAGATCGGCTTCCGTTCCCGGGAATTTCATTTCCCCGCTTGCGTCCTCGATACGGACAAAAAACAGCTGGTTGCCAAGACGGAAAGACAGATGTTCCATGAAGGGCTGGTCCAGAGACGCCCTCATCCATGTCAGGCCGCCTGCCCCCTGACTTTGCAA
>JAEYIG010000239.1 GCA_023409175.1 Pseudomonadota bacterium | reverse complement strand
GCCGAAGAGATCAGGGACGACCATCCCAATGACTACCGTTTTCTGAAGGAACATGGTGTCGAGCGCATGATGCTCATTCCGCTCAATGTGGACGACAAGGTCACCGGTTTTATCGGCATCGACAATCCCAAAACGCCCGTGGATGATTATTCTCTCCTGAACTCGCTGGCTCTGGTGGTCGCCAACGAACAGCGAAAACGGGAAATGGAACGAAAGCTCAGGGAAATGAGCTATACGGACAAATTGACTGACCTGGGAAACCGGAACAATTACATGCGGACGCTGGAGCAGCTTGCCAAAACCCCTCCCCCCAATCTCGGGGTCGTGTTCATTGACCTGAATGGCCTGAAAATGGTCAATGACCGCTTCGGACATGACGCTGGCGATGATTACATCAAAAATCTTGCCAATGTTTTCAGGAAACACTTCCGGGAAGAGGACATTTACCGTATCGGAGGCGATGAATTCGTTTTCCTGACACAGCGCATCCGTGAACCGATTTTTCTTGAAAAAATCGGTGCACTGAAAAAAGAGGCGCATGCCCTGTATCCCGATTCCATTTCGCTGGGTCACGTCTGGCGCGAAAAAAACATCCGTCCGGCCAACATGGTCAGGAAGGCCGATTTCCTGATGTATGAGGATAAAAAGGAGTATTACCGCCGTCGCGATGCTGCCGCGTCAACCTGATCCGGCGAATGGGAAAAAGGTTTCGCCATTCACTTTTTCTGTGGAAAAACCGGTGCATAAGCTTTCGCAAGGCCATGGCCGATGCGGTCCTGATGTGGGATGCCCAATAAACAGGCAGAAAACAGGAACTGTTTTTTGCGTTTTTTCCTGTGATTGTCAGGTGCCGGCCGTTATAATGAATTTTCACATTCTGACTTGCGTGCCATGAAAATCCGTCAATTTTTACCGTTCCTGATCTGTGCATTGGGTCTGACGCTAGCGGCCTCCCCTGTCCGGGCAGCGAAAACAGGAAGCGACTGTACTTACAAAGGCAGGAAACTGTACGGCAAAGTCCAGGTCGTCGACGCTTTCCCGGATTTCAGGGTACAAATCGTCTCGGCATTCCCTGACCTGAAAGTTCAGCGTGTCGATGTGTTTGCGGATTCCTGCGGGCGCTGGCAGTTTGTCGACGCCTTCCCTGATTTCAAGGTCCAGTTCGTCGATGCCTTTTCCGATTTCGACATCCAGTACGTGGACGCCTTTCCCGGCACACGGTAATCCTGACGGGATGATGCCATCCATTGACGGGGCCGGTCGCTGTTATTGCCTCCCGTCAAAACCCTTCCCTGTTCCGTTGCTATGATGGGTGAGACGAAAGAGAAATATGATAGTGTCCAGTGACTTTTCAAAAGGGGAATGCCGTGTTCAATAAACTGCCTGCCAATACGCAACTCAAGGGAGTGGGCGGCTGGCTGCTCCTCCTGATTTTCCTGCTGGCTTTCTATACGCCGGTGATGGAAGCGCGAAACCTGTACTATGAATTTATTGTCGCCGCGCAAAAGATGCCTGTCCTGGAATCCAATCCCGCGTGGGTCCGGTACCGGATGATGGTCTGGATTGTCTTCGGTATCATGTGCGCGCTCTGTTTCGCGGCAGGTTATGGCCTGTGGAAAATCCACAAGCCCATGTCTGTTCAGCTGGCTATCGGCGTGATATGGCTGGTGGGACCATTCGTTCCCGTCATTTATTCTGCCATGGCTTCTGCCATATTCAACATGGAATTCATGCAGGCGGTGAAACCGTTTCTGATCGTTATCTTCTCGGCGACGATCCAGAGCGTGATATGGACGGGTTACCTCCTGAAATCCGTGCGCGTCAAAAATACCTATTACTCATGAAGCCGCATCCATACGGGGAGCTGTCAGTCTTCGGGAAAAGCTCCCCTTTGACTTCAGCACGCATAAGGTCGATATGATGAAAACAGGGCCAGAGCGGCAAAGCCATCAGCCTTTCCCGACTCCATCAGGTTGTGGTTTTTCATTATTGCCAGAATGTTTTTCGTCATTGCCAGAACATTCTTCTTTGCAAGTGTTGTCAGATTCCATATCTTGACCGGGAGTTTCCGGAAGAAAACCGATTTCGCACAATACACTTTTTCACAAAAAGCATAAAAAGTATTTTGCAAAAAACAAAACCTATGATTTCAGGAAAAAACTATAATTTTGCATAAATATCCTTAAAATAAGATTTTCCGTCCTTGTCTTCAGTCATTTTCATTTAACACCGAATGACTGCAAACCTCAAAAATCCTTTTCAAGCGAATTGCAAAATATCAATTTAGTGTTTCAAGTGTTTTAACAGCCTCTTTTTGTGGTTCTTTTCGAACACTTTCAAACTGTTTTTTATTTTCCGATTTTTCATGCGCCAAACCGGTTGAATCCGTGATTTTTTGAAAAAAGGCAAAACCGTTGAGATGCCTTCCAGCCAAAACCCTATATAAATCAGTTTCTTTTTCTTGTTTCCAAGATTATTTGTTTTTTACCATGTCCTGAACTGTCGTTTAACGTATGGGAAGACCGGGGAAAAATCAGCATTTTCCGTCTATGTTCCAATCACGGATTCTTGCAAGAAACCGTTCGGTATCTTACATTAATAGTGGAGTCCGGTTCTCGTAAGGCCGGGCTCTGGCGTCTAAACGCGCCGCGAACCCGGTTAGTACATTCCGTCATATGTACTACCGTTCGTTTCCAACGGCGGATTTATTCCGCTTGTTGGTGACGACGGTCTTGCCCGTTTTCCCATATTACGGTTACCCGAATCGCAAACTTTTAACACATATACTTATTTGCAATTTCATTAACTCGTAATATACTCAGCCCCAGACGGTGCTAAACACACCGAACCACCATTTGCGAGTTGATCGCAAGTGTTTTTTTGTTCGTCTTTTTTTGACGGGCGGGTGTTGGCTAATACAAGACTTCTCCGGAAGGAATATGCCAGCAGGTGGTTCTCTGTGTTTAGCACCCGCTCGACCCTTACGCGGTATGCAGTCTGTCCTGTCGCGACTGTGTACAAAGCCGTTCCTGCTGAATGACGATCCCTGGCAGGCCGTTTTCGTCATTTCTACAGGACAACACGTCTGCTTCGGAAAAGAACCCGGCATGATGTGCAAGGTGTTTTCCATTGGCCACCTGCATTGCCAATGGTTGAACACGTCCCCGTTTCCGGGAATGTCGCCATTCAGGCTTGTTCACCTTCCGCGTATATGAAATAAAAAGACCGCCATTCCGTCCCCAGGTTCCAGTACTGCAATACGACCGTGTCACCGGCCGTAACCGGAATGTATCCCTTGATTGCCGAACTTGCCCCGACAGCCTGTTGCATGATGCCGATACTGGTCGTGGTCGAATAGAGATTCACGCTGACAGGGTTTGTCCCATTGCCGCACAAGGTATAGCAGAAATATCCATTGGCAGGTGCCGTATAGGTTTTTTCGCTTTCGCCAACGGTAAAGAGGACGGTTCTGGCAGAAGGCATCCCCAGTTTCGAGATGATACTTTTTCCGGACGCTGTTACGTTCGTCAGGGCGGCATCCATCCTGGTGGCCATTTCTTGTGCCAGAATCCCGGTTTTGGTGTCCAGTTCACTTTTGTCGGCCTTCGTCTCCAGAGCCAGTTCCATATCCTCCTGGTCGGCTTTCGCTTCGATACGGTCCATCAAGGCCGCGAGGTCAATGCCCAAAGCCTGTCGCGCCCCTTCCTTGTCGGAACTGTCCCCGCCCAACAGGTCGTTCAGGTAATCCCTTAACCTTCCCAATGCATCCTTCATTTCCCCAGTGGTGGTTTTAGGCATCTTGCTGCCAGTGAAAATTTGTTTTTCCGGTAATTTTGTCATCTTTTTCTCATAAAAAAACCTCATTTCAAGGGAATGAGGTTCTGGTACCGACAGACGTATCGCGTCCGCCGTCAAGGTTTTCGTTAACGTGTTCAGGTCATTTCCCGCTGCACATTTTTGCCAGCGCGTGATATTGGCCGATGCACTGGTTCATATTCCGGATTGCGGCGTCTCCGTCTCGTCCGACAGAGAGAATGCGTCCAACAGTCTCCGGGTCAAGTT
>JAEYIG010000237.1 GCA_023409175.1 Pseudomonadota bacterium | reverse complement strand
TCCCAGAAGGGAAATGATGGCGATGAAATCCAGTCCCTTGAACATATCCAGCTTGCTTGGCGCTTCCATTTCGATCATCGTCAGTGCACTCGAAACGTCACCAATTGCCAGGATAGCGAATACAGGCGTGATAATCAGGGCAAAGATCATCAGGGTTGCCTGAACGGTATCGGTCCAGCTGACAGCAAGGAATCCGCCAATGAAGACATAGGTAATTGTCGCGAAAGCACCTATCCAGAGTGCCGTATCGTATGAGAGGCCGAAGGTGCTTTCAAAAAGACGTGCGCCGGCGACCATCCCGGAAGAACAGTAAATCGTGAAGAAAATCAGGATGACGAGTGCTGAGAGAATGCGCAGGATTTTGCTGGTGTCTTCAAAACGGTTGGTCAGGTAATCCGGCAATGTCTGTGCATTGCCGCAGTATTCGGTATGGACACGGAGGCGTCCGGCAACCAGTAGCCAGTTGAACCATGCTCCGATCACAAGGCCGATCGCAATCCAGCTTTCTGACAGCCCTGAAAGGAAGACGGCACCTGGCAATCCCATCAGAAGCCAGCCGCTCATGTCGGAAGCGCCAGCAGACATGGCGGTCACGAAACTGCCCAGACGGCGCCCTCCAAGAATGTAGTCGGACAGGTTTCGGGTCGCCCTGTAAGCGATGAACCCGATCAGTGTAGTTGCAACGATATAAACAACAAAAGTAATTAAAAGCGGTGTATCAACGTTCATGCCAGACTGTCCGGATATTGATCGGGTAAAGCGAAACATTAAAACAAATTATTCGACAATATGCCAGCCTGAAATGCGATTTTCTCATCTTTATCAGTTGAAATAGTCATGGATTGAATCCGATTTGCTTTTAAAAAGCCCATTTGAGCGGGGTGGAAATATGTCATCCATACAACGTTATTTGTTTTGGAAGAATTAAACGTTAACCTCCGGGAGTGATTGATAGAATTGCCGGAAATCAATGGAATCGCCATGCTACAATTTTGACGGGTAACCCCTGAAAGGGCGGTTTGAAAGGGACTTACGCAAAATGAAACACCTTGAATCCTAGATCAGGGCAAGTTATCGGGCTGTGCAAAAGGTATCAACATGAGAATCTTTGTCAGTTTTCTCGGATTCCTGTTTTTTTCTGCTTCCTGTACAGCCGCAGATAACACGCGGTATTTCCGTTACGATGAAATTGGAGGTCCCGTGAAATCGGCGCAGTCCGGGCTTGCCGGAGATGGCATCCGTATGGTGACAAGCATTCCAGGTGTGAAAGGGGATGATTTCCTGCGCAGGATGAAAGCTTTCGTCGATAGTGAGTCCAGATGGGACGTGCCGGACGGATATGGCGTGAGTATTGTCCCGTTCAAAAATTTTAAGGCCGAGTTGCTTCACAAAAATGGAACTCATTCCAAAAAAGCGGTTCTTTTGTTGCATGGTGGGGCGTATCTGATCCAGTTGTCCAATATGTATCGCACCATGGCAGTCCGATATTCAAAAATGACGGATAACGCCGACGTGTTGATGCCGGACTACCGGATCGCGCCGAAATACGTTTTTCCTTCCGCACTCGAAGATGCTTTGGAAGCCTGGAACTGGCTTATTGCAAAGGGTTATAAACCAGAGGATATCCTTGTGGCCGGCGATAGTGCAGGAGGCAATCTGACACTCGCATTGACGTTGAAATTGCGGGATATGGGCAAGGAATTGCCTGGAGCCATTATATGTATGTCGCCCTGGACGGATATGGCTGGAAGCGGAAAATCCCATGTCGAAAATATGACGGTCGATCCCTTGTTTGGGAATACTCCCGAATACCTTCCTCCAAAAGATGGTGTCATGCCAGAAGTGTTGCCCTTCATCTTGAGCTATGTCGGCAGGACAGATCTGAAAAATACCTATCTCTCGCCAGCCTATGCCAAATACGACCGGTTCCCGCCAATGCTGATTCAGGTGGGAACGGAAGAAGTGCTTGAAAGCGATGCCGAGCTGGTCTATCAAAGTGCGGCAAAGGCAAAAGTTGATGCCACACTGACGCGCTACTATGGCATGTTTCACGTATTTCAGATACTGGGAGAGATCACGCCCGAAAGTCGTGAAGCATGGAATGAAGTCACTTCTTTCATTGCGATGAAATTCCTGCATGAAAAACAGGAGGTATTGCAAAAATTGCCTGTATCGACATTCGTGATTCGCCCCAGTAACGAGTCCGTCAGGATCGTAAAAGAACCATCAGTTGGAGTTCAGTGATTGAAAATTGCATGAAACGGGCAAACATTTATGGCTGGATATATTTATCCATCATCCTGTAGAGAAGTCCTGTGTCCAGAGGTTTTGCAAGATGATCGTTCATGCCTGCTTCTTTCGTCGCTTCGATATCTTCCCTGAAAGCGTTTGCTGTCATGGCAACGATGGGGACGGTTATCGCATCATTGCGGGATAGGCTACGGATTTTCCGCGTGGCTTCCATTCCACCCATGACCGGCATCTGCAAATCCATGAAAATCAGATGGTAATGTCCTTCGGGTGAAGCAATGAATTTTTGCAGTGCTTCCTGACCGTTTTTCGCCGTTTCAACGGTAATGCCCGTCTCCGTGAGGAACACTTCCGCAATTTCAAGATTCAGCTCATTGTCTTCAACCAGCAGTAACCGTTTTCCCGGATAAGCCGGTTTCTGTTTGACGGGTTCACCGCTTGCGGAAAACGTGTTTTGTCTGAGAGTGTATTTTTTGATGGCATATGCCAGGCTGGATTTCAGCAGAGGCTTGACGATAAAACCATTTGCCCCTGCGGCCAGCGCTTCCGTTTCATGTTCCAGCCAGTCATAAGCCGAAACAAGGATGACAGGAATGTCAGGCCCGATGATTTCCCGAATCCTTTTCGTCGTTTCGATCCCATCCATTTTCGGCATTTTCAGGTCAATGATGAGGGTCGAGTAATGCTTGCCTTCGTCTTTTGCCGAAAGCACTTTTTTAATGGCCTGTTCGCCTGAAAGAACCCATTCGCTCGGGATTCCCAGTTCGCCGAGTCTGGCGCTGGACATTTCGCAGGCAATGCTGTCGTCGTCCACTACCAGTATCGGCTGCTCTACCTTCAGATTGTAACTGGAGGCATTTTCCTGAAGTTTTAACGGAAGTTCGATGGTAAACCTGGAGCCTTTTCCATATGTGCTTTGTACTCGGATACTGCCATTCATCAGTTTCATGATGTTCTGGCTGATCGCCATGCCAAGGCCGGTGCCTTGGAGTGCCAGAATGTCGGCATCGTCTGCCCGCTCGAAAGGGGAAAAGATTTTTTCAAGGAATTCGGGTTTCATTCCATATCCGTTATCTTCAAACGTGAATTCGTATAATGCGTACCCGGGTTCTTCGGACGGTTTTTCACGGATATCGAAAAGTATTTTTCCCTGTTCAGGCGTGTATTTTACTGCGTTGGACAATACATTCAGAAACACCTGCTGGATATGTTGTGGATCGCCGATAACCTGCTCATGACGCAATTGATGGACGCGTATGTCGAAAGTATGCTGCTTGGCCATAATGGACGGCTGTATGATCGTCGTGATGTTCTGCAGCATTTCGTTAAGGCCGAATTCTTCTTCTGAAATGGCGATTTTTCCGCTTTCGATCCTCGACATGTCAAGAACCTCATTGATCAGCCCGAGAAGCAGTTTTGAAGAAAGCGTTATTTTGCCAAGACAGTCTTTAACCCGATCCTTGTCATTAATATGAGTGTCGGCAATAGCAGTCATGCCAATGATGGCATTCATCGGAGTGCGGATATCATGACTCATACG
>JAEYIG010000184.1 GCA_023409175.1 Pseudomonadota bacterium | reverse complement strand
GAAATCATCCCCGATGATTGCCAAGCCGGTGTTTTTCGGATACATTGCCGCGTTGCCTTCAGTTTAAGGCATAAAACGTTTGAAAAACCGTCACAAAGCGACACCATTGTGAGACCTTCTGTTTACTACGACGCACTTCTCAAAAGCGTCATCCTGACCGCCAACGGCGAACGATTCGTCATCGAATTCCAGGGCAAGGACATCCTTCTGGCTGCAGACTCCGCCAACGCGGCCTACTACGACAAGCTCCTGAAACAAAGCGGGAAAGAGGAAAACGGCCTGATCGGGCTCGTCAGCCAGGTGCGCAAGAAAAACGGCAACGTCGTCCGTTCGCGGGGCTTCTACCGTTTCGACGCCTATCCCGACCAGACACTGACGCGCGCATTCGAACTCGATGATTTCGAGTACCTCGACGAAGGCTGCAACATGAACTGCATCGGATGGCGCAACCAGGCCAATCCCAACGGCTTTCTGGCCGCGCGGGGCATCATTCCGGGCACCGAAGGCCGCTTCATCTCCGACCGCACCGAACGCTACCCCGTCAACATCCCCTTCGAATTCGTCGAAATCGCCAGCCGCCTGAAACAGGACCCTGTCGACATGCTCAAAAACTTCATGGCCGACGTCTGCCAGCTTCACAGCACGGATGAACTGCCCCGTGCCGACAGCCTGAACAGCCGTGGGACGGAAGCCGAAAAGAAAGCCCGGGAATACCTCAGACAGGCCTACCGGCTGAAAAAAGACGTCCTTTGAACCTGACGCGACAGGGCCGTCCCGTTCCTGTCGCCATGTCACCACTTCCGCACTTGAACCTTCCCTTTCCATTGCGGAAAGCTATCGTGCCCGACCCATATACCATCACTGGCAGTCACTGGCCGACGGCATTTCCGGTGAAATCCCTTCCCGCCGCCCCAATGACTTTCAGGAAAAAAACTGGCGGCAAGACTGCTTTCCGCAAAACCGGAAAGCCTGCCGTTTGTCTTATCACAATGACATCAACGCGCAAACCGGCGGACTTTCCGGTACTCTGTTAAAATCCTTATTGAAGAGCATGAAATTTGTTCGGACGGCACCATCCCCATTTGCATTCACACGGTAATACAAACTGACAAAGGAGCTTCCCCATGATTTCGAAAAAACTGCTTACCGGCCTTTTTGCTGCCGGCCTGACCCTCGGGATGATATCCACCACGGCAAGTGCCCAATACATCGGCCCGACCCGGGTTGCCCCGACGACCGTCAACACTATCCTGAAAAGCCCGGTCGATGACCAGTACGTCCTGCTCTCCGGCAAAATCACGTCCAGAATCAGCCATGACAAATACGTGTTCACCGACAGGACCGGATCGATCACGGCTGAAATCGACGACAAGGTCTTTGCCGGACGTCAGGTCACCGCCGACACGCCCGTCGAAATCTATGGCAAGGTCGACAAGGACATGTTCAAGGAACCCAAAATCGACGTCAAGCGGCTGGGCATTCCAAATCAAACAAAATAAGCCGTCTGCAAAAACGTTTGAATTTTTTCAAATGAACCCTGTCTAACCGGTCCATAGTCTCATAATGGAAAGGAGAAAACCATGTTGAATAAAATCCTGCTTACCGGCTTTGCCATCGCATTCGGTGCCCTGATTGTCGGCTCCAGCATCATGTGTGCCGTCAACAGCAACCTGGCAAACACGGGATCGACACAAGTGAAAGTCCTGTAACCGCCTGATATAAAAAAGCGAAACAGGACACGGCAAAGCCAAAAAAGGCGTCAGACGGCAATCGTCAGGTATTGACTTGACGTAGCCGTCTGATTTCCGGACAAACCGCACAAAACGGCACGGCAATTCCATTCTTGAGTGACGAAGCAGACGGAAAGATCATCTATCCGGCAATTGCCGACACGTCGAAAAAATGGACGATGCCTGCCAAAAACCGGAATCTGCCCTTGTCACCATCCGCTCTTCATTTCAGGGGCAGACATGAAATTCGAGGCAAGCGGCCGACACGGAATGTTTTACGCTCCCGATGAAGGCTTACCAGTCAGCTTGTCTTGAATTGCGCGTCATGGAGTACCCTGTACTGACCGCCTTCCTTATTCATCAATTCTTCATGAGTACCGATTTCAACGATTTCACCCTGATTGATAACGACAATCTTGTTGGCATTGCGGACCGTTGACAGCCGGTGGGCAATCACAAAAACCGTTCTGTCTTTCATCAGATTATCAATAGCCTTTTGCACTGTCGCCTCGGACTTGTTATCCAGTGCAGAGGTGGCCTCGTCCAGAATGATAACAGGAGCATTCTTGATAAAGGCCCGGGCGATAGCAATCCGCTGTTTTTGGCCACCCGAGAGCAGAATGCCTCTTTCACCGATAAAGGTATCCAGTCCATTTTTCAGGGAATTGACGAACTCCGTCAAATACGCCAGATCCAGCGCCTGACGGATTTCCTCATCCGTAGCATCCGGCCTGCCAACCTTGACATTATCCCGGATCGTTCCTGAAAAGAGAAAATTATCCTGAAACACGATAGCGATATTTTTCCTCAGGCTTTCCAGCGTATAGTCGCGTATATCTATCCCGTCGATCATAATCTGACCGGACTGGATATCGTAAAAACGTGGCAACAAATTGACGATAGTCGTTTTTCCTCCGCCAGAATTCCCGACAAGTGCAACGCACTCCCCGACATTGACATCCAGACAGACATTTTTCAGAACGGGGGTATCCGCAATGTAATGGAAATGAACGTTTTTGAACTGAATCCGGTGGGAAACAGAATCCAATACCTTTGCATCCTTTTTAGTCTGGATAGCCGGTTCACTATCCAAAATACTGAAAGCCCGTTCGATAGCCAAAAAAGAAAGCTGGACAGCAGTATAGTTACTCCCCATATTTTTGATTGGGGTATACAGCATCAACAAGGCGGCAATAAATGAAACAAACCCGCCGGGTGTCAGCTGATGGATCAAAATCAGATAGGAGCCATACGAGATCGTCGCTGCAATCCCGATGGATACCATAATGTGCATCATCGGGGTTAACCATGACGAACGCTGGGTCATCTTGATGCTCAAACGGAAGAGTGAATTCAGGATATCCTGAAATTTGGACTGCTGCTCACGCTGGTAGTTGTAAGCCATAATGGTTTTATTACCGGCAAACGTTTCGTTATATGCCGTAATGACCTTTGCGCCGGATGTGATCGTTTCATTCATCAGGCTTTCTATCAGCTTCCGGACTTTCGCCATGGGATAGAAAGTACATCCCAGGACAAACATGGCAATGAGAGACAACTGCCAGGAGTTATAGAAGAGGACACCAATTAACGAGATGGATGACACAAGTCTTGAAACAAAGACTTTCAGGTTCCCCAGAAG
>JAEYIG010000183.1 GCA_023409175.1 Pseudomonadota bacterium | reverse complement strand
GACGTGGTGAAGAAAACGGGTTCGAACAAATCGAAATCGTTTTCTTCCTGCATACGCTGCATCAGAACGGAACCGACCATTCCTCGCCAGCCAATCAATCCTACCAGTTTCATTTAATCACCCGATTCAATCATTCAAACGTATCTTACAGGGCAGCGACAACGGCATCGCCCATTTCTTTCGTACCGACGCGTTTGGTACCTTCTTCGTAAATATCGCCGGTGCGCAGGCCATCTGCCAGCACTTTCTTCACGGCTTTTTCGATACGGTCAGCCTGTTCACCCATGTTCAGGGAATAGCGCAGCATCATCGCAGCAGACAGAATCTGTGCCAGCGGATTGGCAATGCCTTTGCCAGCGATATCCGGAGCGGAACCGTGGGACGGTTCATACAGGCCCTTGTTGTTTTCATCCAGCGAAGCGGACGGCAGCATACCGATCGAACCGGTCAGCATCGCAGCGGCATCGGACAGGATGTCGCCAAACATGTTGCCGGTAACGATAACGTCCAGCTCTTTAGGCGCACGAACCAGCTGCATGGCGGCATTGTCGACATACATGTGATCCAGTTTGACGTCCGGATATTCTTTCGAAACGTCGATCATGATCTCACGCCAGAGCTGGGAGGTTTCCAGCACGTTGGCCTTGTCGACCGAGGTCAGGCGTTTGCCGCGTTTTAATGCGGTCTGGAAAGCGACATGGGCGATACGGCAGATTTCCGGTTCGGAATAACGCATAGTGTCGAAACCTTCACGCGCACCCTGGAACTGACCGTCAGGGGCAGCACGATGGCCACGAGGCTGGCCAAAGTAAATGTCGCCGGTCAGTTCACGGACGATCAGGAGATCCAGTCCGGAAACCACTTCAGGTTTCAGTGTCGAGGCACCAGCCAGTTCCGGATAGAGAATGGCCGGACGCAGATTGGCGAACAGTTTGAGGTGTTTGCGCAGGCCCAGAATAGCCTGTTCCGGACGAAGTGAACGTTCCAGCGTGTCGTATTTGAAATCACCGACAGCGCCGAACAGGATGGCATCGGCTTCTTTTGCCAGTTTCAGTGTGCTTTCCGGCAATGGATGGCCGTGAGCGGCATAACCCGCGCCACCGACGTCAGCCCATTCCATTTCAAATTTTACATCCAGCGCATTCAATACGCGAACGGCCTCATCCAGAATTTCCGGGCCGATTCCGTCGCCCGGCAGCATTGCAATTTTCACGTCTTTCCTCTCCTTAGTGGTTCCACCTTCGTCGGGAAGAACCGTTTTTATGTTTTATGACTTCATCAAATCGTATTGGCCAGCCAGGGTTGTTCCCCGATATGGCGTTTTTCGTATTCCCGGATCTTGTCCGCTTTTTGCAGCGTCAGACCGATATCGTCCAGACCGTTCATGAGACAGAATTGACGGAACGGATCAATGGCGAAAGTAAACGCGATGCTGGCGTCGTCATTTCTGACAACCATTTTTTCGAGATCGACTGTCAATTTGTAACCCGGGTTCGCTTCAACGACCTTGAACAACTGGTCGACCTGTTCTTCAGTCAGGGTAATCGGCAGGAAACCGTTCTTGAAACAGTTGTTGAAGAAAATGTCGGCAAAACTCGGCGCAATCACGGCCTTGAAACCATATTGCTGCAGAGCCCATGGAGCGTGTTCGCGGGATGATCCGCAACCGAAATTCTTGCGTGCAAGAAGAATCGAAGCCCCTTCATAACGGGCATGATTCAGCACGAAATCCGGATTGACAGGCCGTTTGGAATTGTCCATACCGGGTTCGCCATGGTCGAGATAACGCCATTCGTCAAACAGATTCGGGCCAAAACCTGTCCGTTTGATCGATTTCAGAAACTGTTTCGGGATAATGGCGTCGGTATCCACGTTGACGCGGTCAAGTGGAACGACCAATCCCGTATGTACGGTAAATTTTTCCATGATTTAAATCAATCCGGTCATTTTTTGCAAAAAAAGAGACCTGGCTTCCCGGCCCGGTTAACCGGGAAACCAAATGTCATTCATCTATTCCTGAAAATACGTCAGGAATATTTATTCAGCGGCTCTCTCCACGGCAGAACCTGCCTTTTGCACGTCCTTGCCAACACCCTGAACGGTATTGCACCCCGCCAGGACAAATGCTGCCGCCAAAATTGCGATCAAAGCTCTCATTTTATTCTCCTTGTTTTAACGGTTTTCACGCACGTCCACAAAATGTCCTGCAATGCCAGCTGCTGCTGCCATTGCAGGTGATACTAAATGAGTTCTGCCCCCCTGTCCTTGTCGTCCTTCAAAGTTACGGTTCGACGTGGAAGCACAACGTTCGCCAGGAGCGAGCCGGTCATCGTTCATCGCGAGACACATGGAACAACCCGGTTCGCGCCACTCGAATCCGGCTTCGATAAAGATCTTGTCCAGGCCTTCTTTTTCAGCCTGTTCTTTTACCAGTCCCGAACCCGGAACGACCATTGCAAGCTTCACGTTGCTTGCACGTTTCTTACCCTTGACGACTTCGGCTGCCGCTCTCAGATCCTCGATCCGGGAATTGGTGCAGGAACCGATAAAGACCTTGTCGATGGCAATCGACGTGATCGGCATATTTGCCTCCAAGTCCATGTATTGCAATGCACGGACAATCGCGTCACGCCGGATCGGATCGGCTTCCCCGGCCGGATCAGGCACTTTTCCATCGACCGACGTCACCATTTCGGGAGACGTGCCCCACGTTACCTGAGGCTGTATTTCTGCGGCATCCAGTTTGACGACGGCATCGAATGTCGCACCCTCGTCGGAATGCAGTGTTTTCCAGTAAGCCACCGCCTTTT
>JAEYIG010000179.1 GCA_023409175.1 Pseudomonadota bacterium | reverse complement strand
CGCCTTCGGGTTTAGCAGGTTCGTGAAAAATCCCCTGCTGAAAACCGTCAGGGGTCTTTCTGCCATGGTGACATTCCCTGCCGCTTCCTCATTTCCCGAATAAAAAACCCGTGTCCGCACCAGCCCTATCGCCATCCAGATGAGAAAGGCCCCTCCGGCATAGTGCACGAGCTGGAATACCCATGGAAAGCTTTTCTGCATCAGGGCAAGCCCCGCTCCCGAGAGCGTGACGTGAATGGCCCGTGAAGCTGCAAGACCGGCGGCGATCATGAATGCATTGAAACGCCCGCGATGAAACGTGGCATCCAGCACAAGCAGCATATCGGGCCCCGGTATCAGGTAAACGGCGACCAGACCCGCCACGAAAAGCCATAGATCAGACATGAAACTTTAGTCTTTCCATGAAAGTATGCAGGCCGTATCCAGTTTGTCCGGCCTGCTGGTGAAAAATGAAGGAGACTGTTTTCACTGGAACATCCTGATTTTGAGACTACCCGCCAATTGGCAAATTGGCGGACGTGTCCTTTCGGCAAATTTGGGCATATCAGACCGCGTCATAAATACGGATGTCCGGCTGTGCTTCCAGATAAGGGCTCAGGCCGGTGACGACATCGTTCATGAAAAGCGCTGACTGAAGGTAGGCTCTGGCATTGTCTGCCGTATCAAAGCCATGCAACACCTGAACGTCATCGTCACGGATCAGCAGTTCTTTCGATTTCGCCCCGGCGATCTGCGTCAGAAAGGCCTCCTTGAACTGGCTGTAAACCCCGGCGGCAGCGGGACGGTTCCTGTCGGCGATGTTGAGTGTGATTTCCAGATAAGCCATGTTTTTTCTCCTGTATGAGTGATTTGTTTGTCCCGCCATAGTGGTTGGATGAACTTTACCCATCAGCTGTCCATCTGTGAAATTGTCTTTTCACATGCGATTTATTCAGGTAGCCTATAAATATGAATCTGAACCAATTGAGATATGCCCTTGCCGTGGCGAAAACCGGCTCATTCACGCAGGCGGCAGAGCAGTGTTTCGTGACGCAGCCGACGCTGTCCAATGGACTGGCACAGCTTGAGGAAGAATTCGGGGAAAAGCTGTTCATCCGCACGACCCGTGCCGTATCGCTGACACCGTTCGGTGAACATGTGCTTCCCTACATCGAAAAGGTGCTCCTTTCGCAGGCCGAACTGGTGGATGAAGTCCACAAGTATGGCGCTTCTGCTCCTCGCCTTATCCGGATC
Organism: Pseudomonadota bacterium; assembly: GCA_023409175.1. Taxonomy (GTDB): domain Bacteria; phylum Pseudomonadota; class Gammaproteobacteria; order Burkholderiales; family Burkholderiaceae_D; genus Oxalobacter. The sequence continues at coordinate 6,443 of JAEYIG010000179.1, read as the reverse complement.
GGTGTCTCGCCCCTTGTCCATACCGCCCGTTTCGCCCGGATTCTGGAGCCGCTCCGACAGGCGAATGAGGGGATTGAAATCATTTTCAGCGAACACAATATGGCTGACCTGTCCCGGATGCTGGACGATGGCCTGATCGATTTTGTGGCCGGCATTGCCAGCGAGGACAGCAGGCAAAGCACTAACCGGGCTTTCCTGTACGAGGAACCGCTCTTTTTCATCCCGCGTGCAGGAAAGGCCACCCCTGCCGGTGAGTCGATCACTGTCGATGACATTGCGGAAGAAACCCTCGTCATGGTACCGGACGGGTGCGGACTGGCGAGGGCAACCCGCGCGCTCTTCCGGAGCAAGCGCAAAAAACTGAAGGAATATGCAGGAAAAGCCCTGAGTTATCAGGTACTTGAAGAATGGTCTTCACTTGGTCTGGGAGCTGCCCTGCTTCCCGAATCAAAACTTCAGGCCAGCAAAAACGACGCGCTGCCCCTCGCCGATGAAAACGGGAACAGGGTGAGCCTGATCTTCGAAGCCCTCTGGAAAGACCGGCTGGACAAACCGCATTTACAGGAATTTGCCCGGTACATTCGCTTCCGAAACGGAACCGAAAACACGTCGCTGCCAGCAAATCAGAGTTAAACCGGCAGGAACTGTTCAGGCCTGACCATCCCAATTTTTATGAATAGCTTCGTGTGAGTGGTCTGTCATATATCTCATTCCAGCTTCTCCCCTATCCGTTACAAGCCTCTGCTCCAGACAAAAACTTTCCCGATCGACAGGATCAGGCAAGAAAAAGGAAAGATTGTGTCTACGCAATCCTGTCCCCTCTCCCTATACTGAAACCGGATCAAATCATATGCCAACGTAATGCCTATAAGGAAAACGACATGCGCAAATTCGGATTTTCTGGCTGGATCACAGCCATTTTGGGAGGAATGCTCATCATGAACACGACGGTTTCGGCTCAGGACATGTCCCGTGGAGCCAATAACTTTTACAAAAGCGACAGGGTCACGATGCAAAAAGTGACGTTTGAAAACCAGTACAAAATGAAGGTGACGGGAAACCTTTATATTCCTGAAAACGGCAATCAAAATCAGGACGCAAGATACCCGGCCATCATTGTCGGGCATCCGATGGGTGCGGTGAAAGAACAGAGTGCCAACCTGTATGCCACTAAAATGGCGGAACAGGGTTTTGTCACTCTGGCGATCGATTTGTCCTTCTGGGGCGAAAGCGGTGGCGAACCACGCAATGCCGTCTCGCCTGAAATTTATGCCGAGGATTTCAGTGCCGCCGCCGATTATCTGGGAACCCGCTCTTTTGTCGACCGCAACCGCATTGGCGTTATCGGCATTTGCGGCAGTGGCAGCTTTGCGATCAGTGCCGCCAAGATCGACCCGCGCCTGAAAGCCATCGCAACGATTAGTATGTACGACATGGGACAGGCCAACCGCAACGCGCTCAATCATTCCCAGACACTCGAACAGAGAAAACAGGTCATTGCGCAGGCAGCGGAGCAGCGCTATGTCGAGTTTGAAGGCGGCAAGACGCTTTACACCAGTGGTACGGTGGATGAACTGACCGAAAAATCCGGCCCGATCGAACGCGAGTTTTACGATTTTTACCGCACTTCGCGCGGCGAAGTCATTCCCGATGGACAGCCTCGTGAACTGACCACGCACCCGACGCTGACGAGTAACGTCAAGTTCATGAACTTCTATCCGTTCAACGATATGGACATGATCTCGCCACGCCCGATGCTTTTCATTGCCGGGGACCAGGCCCATTCGAAAGAGTTCAGCGAAGATGCCTACAAGCGCGCAGCCGAGCCGAAAGAACTCTACTACGTCAAGGATGCCGGACACGTCGATCTGTACGACCGGGTGGATGTCATCCCCTTTGACAAGCTGGTTTCTTTCTTCAGGCAAAACCTTGAATAAAATTGATAAGCTGATGAAAAAATGCGCGAATTCCCGCGCATTTTTTATTGTCAACCGAAAAAACATCCTATCTGTGAATTCATGGTTTCATCTTCTTTATCCCCCCATCCGGCCGGATGGTTCTGGCCGGGGATTTGTTGAAAAACCGTTTCACCATGTCCCAGGCGCTGACCAGAATGATGCCTGACAGGATGCAAAGCGCTCCGGCAATGAACCTGGCGTCAATGGTTTCATCCAGCAAAACGACGCCGAAAATGACACCAAAAACAGGTGTCAGGAAGGAAAGGACGCCAAGCCGTGAAGCCAGATACACCCGCAGCAGCCAGAACCAGATCAGGAAGCTGAAAAAACAGACGATGACGGTCTGATAGCCGAGACTAACCCAGAGGATGCCAGACGGATTGAATGTCATGCCGCCGGTCGTCGCCGTCACCGTCAGCAAGATGACAAACGCGCAGAGCAACTGGATCATGACTGTCTGTGCCGAAGGGACGTCCGCCAGCTTCGAAGTCCGGATGACGACAGTCGTCGCTCCCCATGACATCGCTGCGAGCATCCCCAGAAAATCACCCCATACGATACTGCCGGTCGCCGTTCCTGCGGCAGACGGATGGTAAAACATGACGACGACACCGAAGAAGGCGATGGCAATGCCACCCCACTGGATCAGGTTCAGGCGTTCTTCAGGAATGCGGAAATGAAGGCCGAGAGCGGCAAAAACAGGTGCCGTATAGAGCATGACCGACATATGGGCGGCACTGGTATGGCGCAAGCCCTCCCCTGCAAGCAGGTATTCCAGCGAAAACAGCAGTCCGGCGAGCAGCCCTGCAGGCAGCGCACTCCGTTCCGGCAAGAAAGACAGGCCTTTGAAACGGAGGAAGAACCCGACGAGTATGGCGGCGACACCGGAACGCAAGCCGATCTGCAAAACAGGTGCCATATCGGGCGCAGCCGCTTTCAGGGCTATCTGCTGCAGCCCCCAGATAATGCATAAAAGCACCATCAATACGGTCGCCCTGCCGTCCAATGGTATACGCCGGTTCATCATGACCTCCAGACAATCTTTTAATTTACTCTTTCCGTCAGGAAAAAACCAGATTTCCGGCTGGAATCCGTAAGGGAAAAACGACAGATCGTCTCCTGTCAGACCATCGGCCATCGCTGCAGAATTATTTTCATTGGCATTTACCATCTATAATCCCGGATATCGTACTTATGGCCGTAAATCAAAAATGCAGAATTTCAATGTGGCGGTTCCCACTTCTTTTGATGAAGACGAGACACTCAATCCCGGCAATACCCTGAAAATCGTCAGGCACCTGTCAGAGAACGGTGTCCGTTCCTTTTTATTGTGCGGTTCCACCGGCGAACAGCATTCCCTGACACTGGCCGAAAAACTGGAACTCCTGGAGACACTTGAAGAAGCGGATTTTCCGGCAGATCATGAGATCCTTTTCGGCGTGGCAGGCATCCGGCAAACGGACGTCCTCCAACTGGCGAAAGCGATAAGCCAATCTAAAGTCTCTGCCATCATGCTGGGTTTTCCGCCCTACATCCGCCCGTCGCAAAAAGAAGCGCTCCATTATGCACAATCCGTCATTGACGTGGCCGGGAAACCTGTCCTGCTCTATAACAATCCCCTCCGGACGGGTTTCGACCTGGCCGTCGAATCAATAAGGACACTGGCGAAAAACGATGCTGTCGTCGCCCTGAAAGAAGCCGGTGACCCGACGAAGGTTTCCGTACTGAAAAAGACGGCAGACAAGCCGTTTGCATTTTTCATGGGCGGCGAAAACGGCATGATCGGCAAGCTGGATGCCGGCTATGACGCCCATTCATCGGTATGGGGTAACCTGTTCCCATCGGAAATCAGGACAGTACTGGATGTTTACCTGAACGGGAACCGTGACAAGGCAGTGGAACTTTACGGCGTGCTGTCAACGTTTCTCGAAAGCGTCAAGGACAGCAGCCCCCTGCCGCTCATCAAGGCCATGTTGCGCAACAGGAACGTCCCGGCGGGCATTTGCAGGCTGCCTCTCGGGTGATCCGGGCAAAAACCGGATCAGCCGACATCCTTCCATTCCCGGCAATACCCGACCCATTTCGCCAGTGTGGGGGAAATGAACTTGTTCCGGTGCCGGCACAGCATGAACTTGCGCAAAAAACGCCGTTCGGTATGGAGCTGGACGAAATGCCCGGCATAAAGTGGCTCCGTCAGCATGCGGCTGGAAATGAATGTGATCCCAAGATTGTGATAGACACAGGAAAGGATCGTGTCCGACGCATTCAGAGACAAGGCCACGTCGGGGTTATCGAGAACCATCGCCAGATGGGTGTCGAAAAAGGCACGGCTGCTCGATCCCTGCTCACGGAGCAGCCAGCGTTCCCCGTTCAGCCTTTCAAAAGGAACTGTCTTTTCTTTGGCTAGGGGATGGTTTTTCCCGGCCACCACGATCATTTCATCCTCCAGCCATGTCTCGCTGATGAGATCGGGGTCGGTTGCAGGCCCTTCCAGCAACGCCACGTCTATCTCGAAACGGTTCAGCATCCCGCAGATTTCCTGCGTATTGGCGATCACGGAGTGAGGCAGCCAGCCGTTTTCCCGGTCAAACCCACTGAGCATGTCGGGCAGGAAATAACTGCCGATGGTTCTCGTGCAACCCAGCCGAAGTCCCGACTCTGCGTTATCATTACCAAAGAGTTGTCCGACGCCCTTCATCCGCGCAAGCAGTTCATCGGCGACAGGAAGGAGCTTTTCCCCTTCCTGATTGATATGAAGCCGGGCGTGTTGCCGGTCGAAAAGGCGCACCCCAAGCTGGTTTTCCAGTTCTGCCAGCGTCTGGGAAACGGCTCCCTTGGTCATATAGAGGGTATCCGCCGCCTGTGTCATGCTGCCGTGCCGGGCTGTTGCGACGAAAACCGACAACTGTTTTAAAGTGACATTCATCGTTTAGTTTTTCTAAACCTGATGTTAAAAATAATTCGATTTTCTAAATGATAACGTGAAGCTATAGTTTCGGCTACTGGAACATCAAAAGAAATCGAGGACTGACGTGTTAAGACTCTTACATCAAAAAATCCGTGGATTGCCGACTCCCGTCGCGGGATTGGCACTGGGTATCGCCAGTATCGGCTGGTGTCTGGAGAATGTCCTGCCACTGCATGGCGTAGGCCAGAATATCGGTGCACTGATTGCGGCGATCTTGCTTGGCATCATGATCACTCGCTTCATTCTGCATCCTGATACACTTATAGAGGATCTGAAACATCCTGTCATCGGTAGTATCGTTCCAACGTTTGCCATGACTGTCATGGTGATTTCGAAAGCCCTGGGGAATTATTTCCCCGAAATCGGACAGCTACTCTGGCTGGGAGCCGTCGGTATCCATCTTGTCGCACTGGCCATTTTCATTTATTACCGTGCGAAAGACCTTAAAATGCACCATATGGTACCGAGCTGGTTCGTTCCACCAGTAGGCATCATCGTTGCGGACGTGACGTGGCCAGGTCTCGGTTACTCAAAATTTGCCCTGATCCTGCTGGCGATCGGAATGCTTAGCTACCTGATTATGCTTCCATTGATGGTTTACCGCCTGATTTTCAAGAGCGAAATACCTGACTCGGCAAAACCGACCATTGCGATCATGGCCGCACCTGCCAGTCTGTCTCTCGCCGGTTACCTGACTGTCGTAAAAGAACCTTCTCTGCTGATCTGCTCGGTACTGCTCGGTATCGCCCTGTTGATGACGCTGGTTATTTATTTCGCATTTTTCCATTTGATGAGATTGCCTTTTTCCCCCGGTTATTCGGCATTTACCTTTCCGATGGCAATCGGCGCGACAGCACTGTACAAAATGGTGAATCTTGTCAGCCAGTATCCGCAGTCATCCGTATATACGAGCCAGCTGCAGATTCTGGCAATGGCTCAGGCCGTGATAGCAACGGTGATTATAGGATATGTATCCATCCGCTTCATTCACAACTATCTCCTGCCGCACAGAGTGCACGTCAGCCAGAACATTGCGAAATGAGACAAATGACGAATGCATAACGAAAACCGTCGTCCAGGCTGAAACAGGCAGAAGAACAAACGTATTTTCTGTCCGTTTCGTCTGTTTTACCAGTAAGCGAAGCTGGCTCAGGAAATAACTGTCGCCGACATCAGCAGAAAAGACCCCCACGGAAACTGGTGACCCATTATCTCTTCAGCCAGTTGCGCGAGTAAAGATCCTGATGGAAGGAAAATCCCCGTTTCGATATGGATATCCGCAAGCGGAAGCCCTTTTGCCACTTCGGAGAGTTCATCCGGCGTAATCCATTCCGCCCCGTCATATGCAGTTCCCTTTTTGCGCCCTTTTTCCAGCCACAACAGGCTGTTTCTGTTCAGAAGGCCGATGACGACCCTTTTTTGTGCAACCCTTACCGCTTCGGCCAGCGCCTTTTTCCAGTCGGGAGTGAAACACAGGGCGGTAATCGAACATACCTGCGAAAAGCTGTTGTCCTCAA
>JAEYIG010000163.1 GCA_023409175.1 Pseudomonadota bacterium | reverse complement strand
CCGGTTATGAAAGTGTCATTCGATCGTGACGTGAAACTGGAAGGGGACAGGATCGCCAGTTCATTGACGACGGATTCCACATTGTCGATACGCGCAATGGCATTCCCCACTGCCTGTTTCATCGCTTCATTCGGCACTTCACCTGTCAGGAGCACCTTCCGGTTGAAACTCGTGACATTGACATGTCCCTTGTCGCCAACGATATTGGAAGCCTGATTCTCACCTTTCAGGTTGATCACTTTATCTTCTGTCTGTGCACCCAGAGTACGACGGTCAGTCGCCGCCATAGAACCGCTTACGGTCCCTCCCACCATCATCACGGGAACACAGGCAGACAGTGAACACAGTAACGCCCCACCCAGAATCAGTGCACCCAGACGATATTTCCAGCTTCCCTTAATCATTGGCATCCTCTCCAAATAACGCCGCGTCAATTCCATCGCAAATGCAATGAATGACGAGCAAATGTACTTCCTGAATTCGTGCTGTCCTGTCGTGAGGCACACAAATATGGACATCGGTTTCGGTCAGCATTTGTCCGATTGCGCCGCCGCCCTTTCCTGTCAGTGCAATAACGTTCATTTCCCTGTCGTGGGCAGCCTCAATAGCGGCAATGACATTGTCTGAATTGCCAGAAGTCGAAATGGCGAGAAGCAGATCACCCGGTTGCCCGAAAGCCTGAACCTGTTTCGTGAAAACGTCCCTGAAGCTGTAGTCATTGCCGACAGCCGTCATAATGGACGAATCCGTCGTCAATGCCATGGCAGGCAAGGGCAGGCGTTCCTTTTCGAACCGTCCTACCAGTTCTGCGGCAAAATGCTGGCAATCGGCAGCAGAACCGCCATTTCCGCAGGCCAGAATCTTGTTCCCCTGCATCAGCACTGAAAACATCAGGTCAGCGGCATTGCCAATCGGCCCGGCAAGCACTTCTGCTGCCTGTTTTTTCAACTCGGCACTTTCAATGAAATGCCCCAATATTCTCTGATTATTCATTTTTATTTATAGAAAAAACCTATTCGGCTTCAATGACATTTTTCAGCCACTGACATTGATTGCCTTCCATCGCAATCACATCAAAACGGCAGGCTGGAGGTTGCCTGTATTTCATAAGGTAATGCCTGGCTGCCTTGATCAGCCTGGATTGCTTGACGAACGAGACACTCTGGAGAGCTCCACCAAAATCCATGCTTTTCCGTTTGCGGACTTCAACAAAAACAAGCTCTTTGTCATGAAGCATGATCAGGTCAATCTCACCGAACCGGCACCGGTAATTTCGTTCAACCAGATTCAATCCATTCTGAAGCAGAAATTGTAACGCTTCTTCCTCGGCATCACTTCCGATTTTCCGTCTGTCTTCCGAAATTTTACAGGATGAAGCCACTGGCTGTTCTCTCATTAACAAATCGATACAAAACGCCAGACCACATTTTCACTTGTATTTAGCGGAAGGCTCGGGGAAAATCCTGTGAAAGAGCCAAACCGGTCTGAAAAAGGAGTCTCCCTTGTCCATCCAACAGTTAATGGAATCTTTATCACATCAAAATGTTCCGACATCGACATTATATGTGATCGCAACCCCGATCGGGAACATCGGTGACATCAGTTTGCGGGCACTGCATATTCTCGGCATGGCCGATGTGGTGGCGTGTGAGGATACGCGCGTCACGAAAACCTTGCTGTCCAGCTACGGCCTGTCCAAAGAATTAGTAAGCGCTCACAAACACAATGAAAGGGAAGCAGGACAATACCTGATCGAACGCCTGAAAAAAGGGGAACGTGTCGTCCTGGTCTCGGACGCCGGAACACCAGCCGTATCCGATCCGGGTGCAAAAATCGTCGATGCCGTCAGGAATGCGGGATTGAATGTCGTTCCAGTCCCGGGATCATCAGCTGCCATTACGGCACTTTCTGCCGCCGGTTTTCCGGACGACAATTTCCTCTTTGTCGGTTTTCTGCCGACTAAAAATACCCAGCGCAAGGAAGCGCTGAAAAACCTGACTGATACCACGGCAGCCCTCATTTTCTATGAAGCGCCTCACCGGATTGAGGAAACCCTTAACGCCCTTGCAGAAATCTTCGAACCGACACGCCGGATTGTCATTGCCAGGGAACTCACCAAGCTTTTCGAGGAAATTCACCGTTGCACGATGGAAGAATTGCTGGACTGGTTCAAAAATGACGCCAATCACAAGAAAGGGGAATTCGTCCTGCTGGTTGAAGGTGCCGCACCGGCGTCGGATAAGCTCAATGCCGAGTCACAACGGGTATTGTCCATACTGATGGAAGAAATGCCTGTCAGTGCCGCAGCAAGCGTGGCCGCAAAAATTACTGGCGACAAGAAAAATCGTCTTTACGAACTCGCATTGCAACTGAAAAAAGACGAATGAATTCATTAATAATGCCCATAATATAAATTTATAAGCAGTGCAATTGTCAGGGACAAAAGCCCGGATATACTTGAAGAATCCATTTCGAGCCCCATCACAAAGGAGACGGTTATGCATTTCAGCGAGGCGGAACTCATTTACTTCAGTGCGACAGGAACTACCCGAAAAGTTGCCGAAACCATAGGCCAAACAATTTCCACCCGCAAAAGCAACCGTAACCTTCTTTTGCAGCCTCTTGCCGAAGAAACCGCCATTCCCGCAGAAACGCTGACTGTTGTGGCAATGCCCGTCTATAATGGCAGGCTTCCGGCCCTTTGCAGCCAGAGTCTTGCTCATCTGAAAGGCAATAAAACACCGGTTATGGCTGTTGTCGTCTATGGCAACCGGGAATATGACGATGCGTTGCTTGAACTGAAAAACCAGTTGGAGACTAACGGCTTCATTGTTATTGGCGCTGCGGCATTCATTGCACGACACTCGATTTTTCCTGAAGTCGCCACTGAACGACCTGATGAAAATGACCTCAAAGTCATTGGAGACTTCGCAAAACGCTGCCTTGAAAAACTGGACAGCCTCGCTTCTCCGGCAGATCTCGCTCCGCTTGAGATAAAAGGCCATTTTCCATACAAGGAACTTAAATCCGTTCCAATGAAACCGTCCTCCGGTGACAATTGCAGCCTTTGCGGCACCTGCGCCGACATTTGTCCTGTTCAGGCCATTACCCTCACGGATGTTTCAACCCGGACCGATGAAAGCCTCTGCATTTCCTGCGGCGCCTGCATTTCGGTCTGTCCGGACGAATCCCGACAATACCGTGGCGCAGATTATGAAAAATTCAGGGGAAAATTCATTGAACGGTTCAGCCAGCGAAAAGAACCTGAAGTGTTCGTCTGACTCATCTGACATTAAAAAAGCCGGAAGGACTTTCCGGCTTTTCTGTTTCAGATTTCGACTCGTGCGCCAAGCTCGATAACGCGATTGGTAGGGATCTGGTAATAGTCCGCCGCACTGCGTGCGTTGCGTGAAATCCATATGAACAGGTGTTCTCGCCATTTGACCATACCTGATTTCGGCGAAGGTATCAGCGTTTGCCTTGACACGAAAAACGATGTCGACATCATATCGAAGCTGTAACCGTGTTCCTGACACAATTCCAGGACTTTCGGAATGTCCGGCTCGTTCTTGAAACCATAATGGACATCAATCTGATAGCACTGATGGCTCAATTCATGAATCTGCACCCGCTCCCAGCGTGGTACCCAGGGCACTTCTTCCGTATGGATCGTCAGGAAAAAGACCCGTTCATGCAAAACCTTGTTATGCGACAGGTTGTGCAACAAGGCTTGCGGAACACCATCATTTTCACCGCGCAGGAACACGGCGGTTCCCTTGACGCGCTGGGGCGGGGAAAAGAAAAGCGACTGCAGGAAAGAATCCAGAGGGATGGCATGGCGTTTCTGGCTTTCTCCCACCAGTTTCCGGCCACGCCGCCAGGTCAGCATCAGGATATAAAGCGCGACACCGAGCGCCAGCGGGAACCAGCCACCGCTCACGATCTTTAAGACATTGGATGAAAAGAGGAAAATATCGACGAAGAAAAAACCCGCCGAAATGAGCAGGCAAGGGAATAATTTCCATTTCCAGTGATAATGCATCACGAAAAACAGCAAAATGGTCGTGATCGTCATTGTGCCGGTAACGGCGATACCATATGCTCCCGCCAGATTGTCGGAAGAGCCGAAACCGATGATCGCCAGAAGCACGGCAATCATCTGAAGCCAGTTAACGGTCGGCATGTAAATCTGCCCGATCTCGGAAGCAGACGTATGGACAATCTTCATCCTTGGAAACAGGCCAAGGCCGATTGCCTGACGGGTGATGGAAAAAGCGCCTGAGATGGTCGCCTGGGACGCGACGACAACCGCAATCGTTGAAATGAAGACAAGCGGGTAGATGCTCCATGGACCGAGCTGTTGGAAAAACGGATTGGAAATGGCCGCCGGATTGGACAGCAGCAAACCGCCCTGACCAAGATAGTTCAGTGAAAGTGCGGGGAAAATAAGAAAAAACCATGCCCTGCGGATGGGACCGGCCCCGAAGTGGCCCATATCGGCATAAAGGGCCTCGGCTCCAGTAAAAGCCAGTACGATCGCCCCCAGCGCGACAAAAGCGACAGTTGCATTATTGTGGACGAAGACCCATGCATTGATCGGATTCAGGGCGACCAGAATCTGGGGAGATTCGATGATATTGGCAATACCCATGCCTGCCAGCCCCAAAAACCAGATAACCATGACTGGCCCGACAAACTTGCCGATACCAGCCGTTCCGGTTGACTGGACGGCATATAACACCACCAGAATGGCTATGGCGATCGGGACAATATAGGGTTTGAAAAAAGGCGTGGCAACTTCCAGGCCCTCCGTAGCGGATAATACCGAAATGGCGGGCGTAATGACGCTGTCCCCATAAAAGAGGGCAGCCCCGAAGACCCCTAGCAGCAAGAGAGGCAAATGCCATTTTGACTTGTCGGGGAGTGCCTTGTGTGCCAGCGCGACCAGGGCAAGGATACCGCCTTCACCCCGGTTATCGGCCCTGAGCATCATATAGACATATTTGACGCCGACGACCAGGATCAGGCCCCAGATGATCAAAGAAATGATGCCGATGATGTTTTCCGGAATCAGGGCAAGGCCATGCTCTTCAATGAAAACGGCTTTCATTGTGTAGAGCGGGCTGGTCCCGATATCGCCATAGACGATCCCGATCGCGGCGATCGTCATTGCGGCCATGCCATGTTTTTCCGGTTTTAGCGCCAATTCAGTACCTATTCCTTACTGTAACGTTCGCACGATAGGATAAACTCGATCGAAAAGCAAATTAAACCATTCCATATTTATTTAAATATACATGAATGTAGCCTGTTTGCTGTAAAACAAGGCCTTATTATTATGTTTGCGCAAGTCACTTGCGCATGATATTTTTAAAGCTTTGTGGCTCGGGCAATCGGGCCTGATTTATAAAATTCACCTATTATCTATCCCATCATGGCTCAATACGTTTATACGATGAACCGTGTCGGCAAGATTGTGCCGCCGAAACGTCAGATTCTTAAAGATATTTCCCTGTCCTTTTTCCCGGGCGCCAAAATCGGCGTATTGGGCCTGAATGGCTCCGGCAAATCGACTCTCCTGAAAATCATGGCCGGCCTCGACACAGAAATCCTGGGTGAAGCCATCCCTATGGCTGATCTGAAAATCGGTTATCTGCCTCAGGAACCGGCACTCGATCCGGAACAGACCGTCAGGGAAGCGGTGGAAGGGGGACTTGGGGAAATTATCGAAGCCCAGCAAAAACTCGATGCCGTCTATGCCGCCTATGCAGAACCGGATGCCGATTTCGATGCACTGGCCAGTGAACAGGCACGACTCGAAGCCATCATTGCTGCGGCAGATGGAAGCAAAATAGAGCAGCAGATGGAAATGGCTGCCGATGCATTGCGACTGCCTCCCTGGGATGCAAAGATCAGGATCCTTTCCGGTGGCGAAAAAAGACGTGTCGCATTGTGCCGCCTTCTCCTGTCCCAACCGGATATGCTGCTTCTCGACGAACCGACCAACCATCTCGACGCGGAATCCGTCGAATGGCTGGAACAGTTCCTGCACCGCTTCCCCGGCACAGTCGTCGCCATCACCCATGACCGCTACTTCCTCGACAATGCCGCAGAATGGATACTGGAACTGGACCGTGGACAGGGCATCCCCTGGAAAGGCAATTACAGTTCCTGGCTCGACCAGAAGAATATCCGCCTGAAACAGGAAGAGCAAAAAGAATCCGCTCGCCAGAAAACGATTGCCAAGGAACTGGAGTGGGTCAGGCAAAACCCCAAAGGCAGACAGGCAAAAAGCAAGGCACGTCTTTCCCGCTTCAACGAACTGTCTGAATACGAATACCAGAAACGGAATGAAACTCAGGAAATCTTCATTCCAGTTGCCGAAAGACTGGGCAATGACGTCATCGAATTCAAAAACGTCAGCAAAAGCTTCGGCGACCGCCTGCTGATCGACAATTTAAGCTTTATCATACCAGCCGGTGCCATTGTCGGTGTCATCGGCCCGAACGGCGCAGGCAAATCGACGTTCTTCAAAATGATTACCGGTGCCGAGAAGCCGGATCAGGGTGAAATCCTGATCGGAAAGACAGCACGGATTTCGATGGTTGACCAGTCTCGTGAAACTCTCGAAAACGAAAAAACCGTTTTCGAAGACATCAGCAACGGTTCCGATCTGATTACCGTCGGCCGCTTTGAAATGCCCGCCCGTGCCTATCTTGGCCGCTTCAATTTCAAAGGCAGCGACCAGCAAAAGAAAGTGGGCCATCTCTCCGGAGGGGAAAGAGGAAGGCTGCATCTGGCAAAAACGCTCATGATGGGCGGAAATGTCCTCCTGCTGGACGAACCTTCCAACGATCTCGATGTCGAAACCTTGCGTGCGCTTGAAGACGCATTGCTCGAATTTGCCGGCAGCGTCATTGTGATCTCACATGACCGCTGGTTCCTTGACCGCATTGCAACCCATATCATCGCGTTTGAAGGGGACTCCCAGGTCCGTTTTTTCGAGGGAAATTATCAGGAATATGAAGAGGACAAGCGAAAACGTCTGGGTGAAGAGGGCGCGAAACCAAAACGGATTCGTTATAAACCGGTGACGCGTTAAATTTAAACAACTGTAATTGTAAATTTTTGCTGCACATGCAGGCAGTGGATTACAATACAAGATTAATTTCTGAACTTAAAACATACCGTGTCCAATATTGTCGAAATTCGTGATCTGGTTTTCGGTTACGGAGACCGTGAGATCCTTTCAGGCATCAACATGACTTTTCCACGCGGCAAAGTCATTGCTGTCATGGGCGGGTCGGGATCAGGGAAAACGACGATCTTGCGTCTGATCGGCGGCCAGTTACTGGCAAAGTCAGGTCAGGTTCTTGTTGACGGGGAAGAAGTCAGGGATCTCGATACGGCAGGACTTTACAAGTTGCGCAGAAAAATGGGAATGCTGTTTCAGTATGGCGCTCTCTTTACCGATTTGTCCGTTTTTGAAAACGTGGCCTTTCCGCTGCGGGAACAAACTGATCTTCCTGAAGAGCTGATTAATGATCTGGTCCTCATGAAGCTGAATGCGGTCGGCCTCCGCAATGCCGCCCAGCTGGAACCGGGAGAAATATCCGGCGGAATGGCCAGACGTGTTGCACTCGCCCGCGCCATTGCGCTGGATCCCCAGTTGATTCTCTACGATGAACCATTTGCCGGACTGGACCCTATTTCAATGGGTGTCACAGCCAACCTGATCCGCAAGTTAAACGACGCACTGCATTCGACATCCGTGCTGGTTTCACATGACGTGACGGAATCGTTTTCCATTGCCGATTACGTTTATTTCATCTCCTCAGGAAAAATCGTCGCTGAAGGAACTCCGGCCGAAATGATGGAATCGACCGACCCTTACGTTCGCCAGTTCGTCCATGCCGAGACCGATGGGCCTGTTCCATTCCATTATCCTGGCCCCTCTATCGCAGAGGATCTGGGACTGGAGAAAACATCATGAGCAATTTCATCGGCAACCTGGGGTACAAGACACGCAAGCTGATCGACAACATCGGTTACGCTTCCCGCATTTTTGCGACACTGTTTCGCGCACTCCCCCAGATCCTGAAACGGCCGCGCCTGATTACCGACCAGATTTTCTTCATCGGCAACAAGTCACTCGTCATTATCTGCGTCTCGGGTCTGTTCGTCGGCTTCGTCCTTGGTCTTCAGGGATATTACATTCTTATCCGGTACGGTTCCGAACAGGCACTGGGAGTTCTCGTCACTCTCTCGCTCGTACGGGAACTGGGGCCTGTCGTGACGGCGCTCCTGTATGCCGGACGGGCGGGCACATCGCTAACCGCCGAAATCGGGTTGATGAAAGCGGGAGAACAACTGGCCGCCATGGATATGATGGCCGTCAATCCGTTGAAACGTATTCTGGCGCCCCGTTTCTGGGCAGGTATCATTTCGATGCCTTTACTGGCTACCCTGTTCAGTGCGGCCGGCGTGATAGGCGGATACATTGTCGGTGTCGTCCTGATCGGTGTGGATGATGGCGCATTCTGGTCCCAGATGCAGCAGGGTGTCGACATATGGAACGATATCGGCAACGGCGTACTCAAAAGTCTTGTATTCGGTTTTGCCGTCACGTTCATGGCCCTGTTTCAGGGATATGAAGCGCGACCGACTCCGGAAGGCGTTTCAAGCGCGACGACCAGGACCGTCGTGTATTCGTCTTTGCTTGTTTTGTGGCTGGATTTCATCATGACGGCCTTAATGTTTAACTAATTTTCAACCGGCGCTTACGAATAAAACACATTCAACCTATAATAAGTTTTATTGAAAGCGCGGAGCATCAATAGAGGGTTTGTTCATGCAACGTAAACCATTGGATATCTGGGTCGGTTTTTTTGTTTTGCTGGGAGCGGCAGCCTTGATGTTTCTGGCCTTGAAGGCCGGGAACATGAGTTCGTTGTCCTTTGACAAGACGTATACCGTCTCTTCACGTTTTGACAATATTGGCGGATTGAAACCTCGCGCACCAGTCAAGAGCGCGGGCGTTGTTGTCGGTCGTGTCGGCGATATCTCATTTGACGACCAGGACTACCGTGCACTTGTGACGCTTCAATTGCAGGAAAAATACAAATTTCCCAAAGACAGCAGTGCGAAAATTTTGACGTCAGGCCTCTTGGGCGAACAATACATCGGTATTGAACCGGGCGGTGATGAAACCTATCTGGCCTCAGGTGATCAAATCCAGATGACGCAATCCGCTATTGTTCTGGAAAATCTGATCAGTCAGTTTATTTACAGTAAGGCTACAGAATAAGGGTAACCTAAATGAGTTATTTGAAACGACTTGCCAAGCCCGCAGTTGCCATTATCGCTTCTGCCTGCATCCTGACGGGTTGCGCCACCAAAAACCCGAACGATCCGTTTGAAAACTACAACCGGGTCATGTTCAACATCAACGAGGCTTTTGACCACACCGCCTTCAAGCCACTGGCCATGTTGTATGACACCGTCATGCCTGACTTCGCCCAGACAATGGTGACCAACTTCTTCGGCAACATCAATGATGTCTGGTATGCCTTCAACAATCTGTTGCAGGGCAAAGGAGAAAAAGGGATGACCGATGTCGCCCGTGTTATGGTCAACTCCGTTTTCGGCCTGGGCGGCGTCATTGATGTGGCTTCGAATCTCAATATGCCAAAACATCGTGCCGATTTCGGCCAGACGCTGGGCGTATGGGGTATGGAAGCAGGCCCTTATGTCGTTTTGCCTCTTCTGGGCCCATCCACCTTGCGTGACACGATCGCACTGCCAGCCGAATGGTATGGCGACGCTTGGAGTTACGTGAACAATGTCCGCCTTCGCAATACCGGACTTATCGTAAGGGCGGTCAATTATCGTGCCGCGTTGCTTGACGCTTCTTCCCTTGTAGATGACGCAGCGCTGGACAAATATGAATTCATGCGTGATGCCTATCTGCAGCGCCGTTACAAACAGGTCCATGGCGAAGCAGCCGATACCAGTGATGAATGGGTCGAACTGACCTCTGCCGAGCCGGCTCTGGAAGCGGATATTGCGGCCAGACAGACTGCTGCCATCGTCAAACCGGTCGTCACGGAAAACCAGATCGATTCAGCTATCGTCAAACCAATACTGTCTGATAAACAGCCGGACTCCGCTATTGTCAAACCGGTTATGTCCGAAAACCAGGCAGATTCGGCCATCGTGAAACCGGTCATTTCCGAAAACAAGGCTGAGCCGGCGATCGTCAAACCGGTCATCAGCAAAAACGAAGCGACTTTCGAAGTTTCCCGGAACGAATCCGTGAAAACGGATTCGGTTATTTAATTCTGTCCTTTAAGAATCAATTATTATTTTTTTATTACCTAAAATGAAAATCTTGAAAAACTGGTTTGTCCTGTTAATGGCCATCTGTGTATTGGGTTTTTCCGCTTCCGCAAATGCAATGGAAGCACCTGATGTGCTTGTCAAACGCATCAGCAAGGAAGTGATGGACGCGGCAAAATCCAATAAAGAAATCAAAAAAGGCAATCAAAAGCAGATCAATGCTCTGGTAGAAAAGAAAATCTTCCCGTACGTCGATTTCCAGCGCATGACCGCATTGGCAGCAGGCAGATACTGGCGTCAGGCAACCCCTGCACAAAAAAGCCAGTTGACCAATGAATTCCGTGACTTGCTGGTTCACACCTACTCAAACGCAATCACCAAGGTCGACAACCAGAGAATCGAATTCAAGCCATTGCGCATGAGCCCGAACGCCACTGAAGCAGTCGTCCAGTCGCGTATCATCCAGCCTCGTGGCGGCGAACCTATCGAACTTGACTATCGTCTTTCCAAAACGGCAAACGGCTGGAAAATCTACGACATCAACGTACTGGGGGCATGGCTTGTCGAAACATACAAAGGCACATTCGCCAGCGAAATCGGCCGTTCCGGTATTGATGGCCTGATCCGCACCCTGGCTCAAAAGAACAAGCAGCTTGCCGCCGGTAAGGCAGCAAATTAATCATATCAACCCGTACGGTCGCCATTCATGTCTTTTACCGTTTCATCACTGGATTTTGCCAATGCAAAACAGGTCCTTGCCGAAGGACTGGATGCCATTGCAAACGGCGAGCATGAATGCGACCTTGCAAAACTCGAACATGTGGATTCCGCAAGCGTTGCAGTATTGCTGGCCTGGCAAAAAGCAGCATGGCAGAGCAAGCGACATCTTCAATTCATAAATACTCCTGCAAGCCTGATCAGCCTTGCCTCTTTATACGGAGTAACCGAGTTGCTGACTCTGTCATAATCCCGTTTCATTTCCACATTTCATTCCGGACATTCCGGAATGCGTTTTCCTGATAGACCCGTTCTTTCTTCATTGATGTTCCCGTATGAGCGCCATCGATATCCGCCACATCAGTAAAAGTTTTCGTTCCTTGCAAGCCCTGAAGGACGTTTCTTTTTCAATTGAAGAAGGCGAATTCTTCGGGCTGCTAGGACCCAATGGAGCGGGCAAGACTACTCTCATATCCATTATGGCAGGTCTGGTGAAAGCGGATGCAGGAAACGTCACAATACTGGGACATGACGTTATCCATGATTATCAGGCTGCACGAAGAAGCCTTGGTGTCGTCCCGCAGGAACTGGTTTTTGATCCTTTTTTTTCTGTCAGGGAAACCCTTCGTTTGCAATCTGGCTACTTCGGTCTGAAAAACAATGATGACTGGATCGATGAAGTCATGTCCAATCTGGATTTGAGCGACAAGGCAGACGTGAATATGCGTGCATTGTCAGGCGGCATGAAACGCCGGGTACTGGTCGCTCAGGCACTCGTACACAAACCACCGGTAATCGTTCTGGATGAACCGACTGCCGGGGTCGATGTCGAACTGCGCCAGACACTTTGGCAATTCATAGGCCGCTTGAATCGTGAAGGCCATACTATCGTCTTGACGACACATTACCTTGAAGAAGCCCAGACATGGTGTGATCGCATTGCCATGATGAAAAACGGTCAGGTCGTGGCTCTCGATACGACGGAAGCCCTGCTTCATCGCATTTCGGAGTCGAAATTGATTTTCAAACTGGAAAACAGGGACCTGCCCGTTAACCTGAAACCGTTTGTTTCCCAGTGCGACATAACACCCGGTTCAAATACCTGGACATTGAACATAAACCATTATTCGGATATTGAAAAAATACTGGCCGAACTCCGGCTACACGAAATTACCGTTTCGGATTTGCAATTCAGACAGGCCGACCTCGAAGACGTATTCTTGCAACTAATGGAACCATCGGAAAACTGACGTGCTGGCTACCACTTTTCAAACCCTGTTTTATAAAGAAGTCCTGCGCTTCTGGAAAGTCGCAACCCAGACAATTACTGCGCCGATCCTGACCGCGTTACTGTATCTGCTTATCTTCGGGCATGCGCTGGAAGATTACGTCCAGATTTATCCCGGAGTCAGCTATACTGCCTTTCTGGTGCCCGGACTCGTCATGATGAGTCTGCTTCAGAATTCTTTTTCCAACTCGTCTTCTTCGCTGATCCAGTCGAAAATCACGGGAAATCTGGTTTTCATATTACTCGCCCCCATATCGTATCTTGAATTGTATCTCGCCTATATGCTGGCTTCGATGGTAAGGGGATTGATGGTCGGCATTGGTGTATTTGTCGTTACCTTCTTTTTTGCGCACCCTTCATTTTATTCGCCAGTCTGGATAGTTCTCTTCGCATTGCTGGGGTCGGCCATTCTGGGTACGATGGGTATTATTGCCGGCATATGGGCCGACAAATACGAGCAACTGGCCACTTTCCAGAATTTTCTGATCATGCCGGCCACGTTTCTTTCGGGCGTTTTCTACTCCATACATTCCCTGCCTCCCGTCTGGCAACGCATTTCCGAATTCAACCCTTTCTTTTATATGGTTGACGGTTTCCGATACGGCTTTTTCGGTCATTCCGATGTCAATCCGCTGACAAGCCTGTCAATTGTGAGTATATTTTTTATAGTGTTGGCGTTTTTAGCCGTGCATTTATTGCAAAAAGGATATAAATTGCGCTTTTAGCGTTTTTTTGAATTGTGTACTGGATGTAACCGGTGTCATTTCGTTTTTGTAAGGGCATCGAAAATCAAGAATCATTTAAATGGACAAATTAATCATTAACGGGGGCTATCGCCTCGAAGGCGAAATCCAGATTTCCGGCGCGAAAAACGCTGCCTTGCCTATTCTCTGCACCAGTCTGCTGACTTCTGACGATATCGAACTCACGAATGTACCGGAATTGAAAGACGTACAGACCATGCTCAATCTCCTTGAGCAAATGGGCGTCAGAATAAGAAAAGAAGGCGACAAACTGATTTTGAACGGTGGAGCCGTCAACAATTTCTATGCGCCTTACGAGATGGTCAAGACCATGAGAGCCGCCATTCTGGTTTTGTGTCCGCTCGTTGCCCGCTTCGGAGAAGCCAAGGTATCGCTACCCGGCGGTTGCGCTATCGGTTCACGTCCAGTCGAACAGCACATCAAAGGATTGCGTGCACTGGGAGCTGAAGTTGACATCGAAGGCGGTTATATTCTGGCCAAAGCCAAAAAACTGAAGGGCACCCGCATCGTCACTGATATGATTACTGTGACCGGCACTGAAAATCTGCTGATGGCGGCTACACTGGCAGAAGGTGAAACCATCATCAAAAACGCTGCACGTGAACCGGAAGTGACCGATCTGGCTGAATTGTTGATCAAGATGGGCGCCAAAATCGAAGGCATCGGCACGGACCGGCTGGTCATTCATGGCGTTCCCCGTCTGCACGGTGCCAAACACGATGTCATTCCGGACAGAATCGAGACGGGAACTTTCCTTTGCGCCGTCGCAGCAACAGGCGGCGATGTCACATTGACGAAAACGCGCGATAATATACTTGAATCCGCTTTGAACAAGATTCGTGAAATGGGCGCTGAAATTGCATCCGGCACAGACTGGATACATATTAAAATGAACCAGCGTCCCAAAGGCGTCAATTTCAGGACGACTGAATATCCGGGATTCCCGACGGATATGCAGGCCCAGTTCATGGCTGTCAACTGCCTTGCAGAAGATGCCAGCCATGTGATTGAAACGATTTTTGAAAACCGTTTCATGCACGTTCAGGAATTGAACCGTCTTGGTGCGAGAATCAAAACGGAAGGCAATACCGCGTTTATCACCGGCGTTGGCAAGCTGGTCGGTGCTCCCGTCATGGCAACGGACTTGCGTGCATCAGCCTCGCTGGTCATCGCGGGACTGGCTGCTCAGGGTGAAACGCATGTGAACCGTATTTATCATCTTGATCGTGGTTACGATCAAATGGAAGTGAAGCTGACGGCTGTCGGCGCCAATATTAAAAGAGTCAAAGAATGAATCAGACTGAAGTCAAACCGCAGGAATTGATTCTTGCCCTGTCAAAAGGAAGAATTTTCGAAGAAACGATCCCACTTCTGAAGGAAGCGGGCATCACTGTTCTGGAAGACCCCGAAACTTCCAGAAAACTGATATTGCCGACGAACAAGCCGCAGGTTCGCGTGATTATCGTCCGCGCAACCGATGTACCGACTTATGTCCAGTATGGTGCAGCCGATTTCGGCGTCGCCGGAAAAGACGTACTGCAGGAAAACGGCAATACGGGCCTTTATCAGCCTATTGATTTGCAGATTGCAAAATGCCGGCTCTCCGTTGCAGTCAGAAACGGGTTCGACTATGAAAATGCCATCCGTCAGGGAATGCGTTTGAGGGTCGCCAGCAAGTACGTTCAGGCAGCCCGGGAACACTTTGCCAAAAAAGGCATACACGTGGATATCATCAAGCTGTATGGTTCCATGGAACTGGCGCCACTGGTCGGCTTGTCAGACGTCATCGTCGATCTGGTCAGCACCGGCAACACTTTGAAGGCTAACAATCTGGTCGAAGTCGAACAGATTCAGGAAATCACGTCCCGTCTGATCGTGAATCAGGCATCCCTCAAATTGAAACGCCAGATGTTACAGCCTATACTGGATGCATTCAAGGCAGCCTCAGCTGAACCTGAATCCGACCAACAAACTGCGTGAGTGCTCATATGACTATTCAAATTCGCAAGTTATCGACCGCAGAGGCCGATTTTGCCAGCAAGCTTTCCAATATTCTGGCGTTCGAGGCCAAGGAAGACGAGTCCATCAATACCGTTGTCGCCAATGTTCTGGCAGATGTGAAAGAAAATGGTGACAAGGCCGTTCTGGAATACACCAGACGTTTTGACCGTCTCTCCCTGAATTCCGGCGCTGAACTGGAAATTTCGAAAGAAGAATGTGCCGCGGCATTGGCCTCTCTATCTCCAGAACGCCGCAAGGCGCTGGAAATCGCCACAGAAAGAGTCCGGATTTACCACGAACACCAGAAAGAATCCTGCGGCAGCAATGGCTATACCTTTACCGATGAAGATGGCACATCTCTTGGACAAAAAGTCACTCCATTGGACAGCGTCGGCATTTATGTTCCGGGCGGCAAAGCAGCTTATCCTTCATCTGTGCTGATGAATGCCATTCCTGCACAGGTTGCAGGCGTGAAAGAAATCGTGATGGTCGTTCCGACTCCCGATGGCGCCAAAAACGAACTCGTTCTGGCAGCCGCAGCCGTGTCCGGCGTTACCCGAGTCTTTACAATCGGTGGCGCACAAGCCATCGGTGCACTGGCCTATGGAACCGAAACCATTCCATCCGTCGATAAAATCGTCGGCCCCGGCAATGCGTATGTTGCCGCTGCCAAACGCCGTGTTTTCGGTACAGTCGGCATTGACATGATCGCAGGCCCATCCGAAATTCTGGTTATTTGCGACGGCAAAACCAATCCAGACTGGATAGCGATGGATCTGTTCTCTCAGGCAGAACACGATGAAATGGCACAGTCCATTCTCATTTGTCCGGATGCCGATTATCTTGACCGTGTCAATGACAGCATCCGGAAACTGTTGCCGAACATGATCCGCAAGGACATTATCGCCACATCGCTTTCGAAACGTGGCGCGATGGTTCACGTCAAAGACATGGAAGAAGCCTGCGAAATCGCCAACAGTATCGCACCTGAACATCTTGAAATTTCGGCTGAAAATCCACAACAGTGGGAAAAACTGATCCGCCATGCCGGTTCCATTTTCCTCGGACGTTTCACCTCGGAAGCGCTGGGTGACTATTGTGCAGGCCCGAATCATGTGCTCCCGACTTCCCGGACTGCCCGTTTTTCATCCCCTTTGGGCGTTTATGACTTCCAGAAGCGCTCCAGCCTGATCTGCGTCAGCGAAAAAGGCGCACAGACATTGGGCAAAATCGCCGTTGAACTGGCGACTGGTGAAGGACTGGAAGCCCATGCACGGAGTGCCGGATTCAGACTGGAAAAATAACATCAGAAAAGTATTTATCGAAAGCGCAAGCTTATTATGTCTTTGATTGAACAAATTATCCGCCCTGACGTCAGGGAAATGTCGGCTTATCCTGTCCCGGACTCAGACGGCTTTTTGAAACTCGACGCAATGGAAAACCCTTTTCCGTTACCCGATAATCTGAAAGCTGAACTGGGAAAGGTATTGGCCAACGTTGCCTTGAACCGCTATCCTGTGCCGTCCTATCTTAGCCTCAAGGCCAAAATTCGCCAGCACATGGGCATTCCTGACGGATATGACGTCGTTCTGGGTAACGGTTCGGATGAACTGATTTCCATCGTTGCTCTCGCCTGCGCCCGAAAAGACAAGCCGGCAAAAATTCTGGCACCAGTTCC
>JAEYIG010000117.1 GCA_023409175.1 Pseudomonadota bacterium | reverse complement strand
CCCCCCCCCCCCCCCCCCCCCCACCGTGGTCGGCAGAAATATTCCGGATGACCAGTCCCGACCTGAAATCAATGACGCTTTCATCCGCTTCCGCTCCCGCTGCATAGGCGAACTGGTCCGAGGGCTGGGATACGGCATGGATGTCCTCGATCACGGCATTGCTGTTGACGACAATGCGGGTTCCCTCATAATCGTCACTTCCCTCATGGGATGCATGAATGCCATAGACTTCTGCCTTGTAATTCGGGGAATTCAGGCTGATGTCGTGTACGTGAAGGAGATTGTCCGAACTGGTGCCGAACGTCAATTCTGCTCTGGGTGAAGTCGTATTGCCCTGTGAAGCATAGATGCCGGAAAGCATTCCCATCCATGAATAACTGTTCCCGTTATTGATGGCCTCTGTACCGCTCAAGTCAGTATTGCCATCAATCTGAGCCGAACTGCCCTCAAACGACATGATGGAACTGTTGACCGTCGTGCCTGAAGAATAGGGAAATTCCTGCCTGACGGTCAAATCGCCCGTGACATGCAAGAGACTCCCGCCCAACCCCTGGATCGTCCCTTCGGAAGCATATACATTGCTGGTCGAATTGATTGCCAGGTTGCCGTTTACCGTCAGATTGCCCCCCTTATTGGTCAATCCCAGCTGAACGGGTGCAAAGCTGCCCGACTTGTTGATGGTCAGGGTTCCGTTACCTCCGTCCAGGGTGATGTCGACATTGTGTTGTCTTGTTTCGATTGCCTGATCGCCTCCTGTCGTATTTATGGTCGCATCAGTGGCTGAAACGTAAGACTTGTCACTATTCGCGACGATGCCGCCCGACGGGATTTCCTCGGCCTGAAGTGGGTCGGAAGCCATCATGGCAAGCGAAACAGCCATAATCCCTGCCATTTTTCCTTTTTCTTTCAATATCTTATAAGTGTTCATATGCCTTATTTCCAAAAATTATCCGTATTAGTCGAAAGCGAACCATTTATTATTCTAAGGCAACATTTTGAAAAAGTTAAAACTGATCTGTCTGCCAATAACGGCGATAATGGTCTTTTCGCCAGCTTTCAGGGGTAATGTTTTCTCCGAGATAAAAAACGACTGCCCCATGCCTGTCTGTCCGCAACGTCTTGATCCCAAGCAGGTCGTACCGGCTTTGGGCACGATAATCAGGATGATGGTACGGGTTCATATAACCGGCCTGATACACGGCGTATTCCGGCTTGACCTTAAACAGGAAAGGCCAGGTCGAAGAGGTATTGCTGCCGTGATGCGG
Source organism: Pseudomonadota bacterium (assembly GCA_023409175.1). Classification (GTDB taxonomy): domain Bacteria; phylum Pseudomonadota; class Gammaproteobacteria; order Burkholderiales; family Burkholderiaceae_D; genus Oxalobacter. The sequence goes on along the minus strand of JAEYIG010000117.1, from coordinate 1,730 downwards.
CGCCATCAATATGTCCGACTTCAGTATCTCCCCTGCCCGGATGATGAGTTTTTCCTCTTCCCTTTTCCCGATATCGCCTGTCAACAGGACAGAATGCCTGGAAGTGCTGACTTTAAGAACGCAACTTAACTCATTGGTTTTATTGTCATCACCCAGATAATCATCACTGGATGGGTGAAGCATTTCAAAATGGACGCCTTCCCATTCCCAATTTTGTCCGCCCATGCATGGCCGGTTTTGCGAAAGCGTTTTGCCGAGTAATGAATCCGGGGCAATCGACGAATAAATTTCCCTGACGGGAAGCTTTCTCGTCAAGGTCAGAAGTCCGCCTGAATGGTCGGCATCCGCATGTGAAACGACGATGGTATCGAGGGCGTCGATACCCCGCGATTTCAGGTAAGGGAATACGATCCTGTCCCCGGCGTCCGAATCGGTGGAATAAACCGGCCCCGTGTCAAAAAGCAGCCGGTGTTTCTGCGTTTCGATCAGGATGGAACTGCCCTGCCCGACATCGAAAACGGTTACTTTGGCGTCGCCGTAATCAGGATGTGAAGGAGCCAGTAAAAACAATGGCAGCCAGCTCAAGGCACCGAGATAACGGTGCGGCCAACCTTTCGGCGCAAGCATCCAGAAGGTTCCGGCCATAGCGAACACGATGAGGTAAAACGACGGTGCAGGAGCCGTCCAGACCGCAAATGCAAATGCACTAAGCCACTCAAGGAAAACCGCCAGCATTTTCATCAGGAAATGGGCGACTGTCAGGACAGTCGCATTCACTGGCTCGGGCAAAACGCTTCCAAGCAATGCCAATGGCGTGACGACAGTAGAAACAACCGGAATGGCTACCGCATTGGCAATCGGCCCGATAACGGAAATGCGGCCGAAAAAGAGCATGGTCAATGGCACGAGCCCGATCGTGACAGCCCATTGCGTCCTGCCTGCCATGATTAACGAACGTTTGTACCGGTTCAGGCGCGAAGGGTTTTCGTCTGTCGATCGTGTCCTGCTTCCAGTTGCGTAAAGAATCATGCCGACTGCGCCGAATGACAGCCAGAAGCCTGGCTGCAGTATCGCCCATGGATCAAACAGGCAGACAATCCCGGCTGCTGCAAGCAATGTGTTGGAAAACCGCGTCAGCCTGCCACTCCAGAGCGCAATGGCGACAATAATGATCATGCAGAGCGTCCTTCTGGCAGGGACACCGAAACCGGCCAGCGCGACATAAGTCATGGCCATGATCACGCCGGCGATAGCCGCCACTTTCTGTGCCGGAAGGATCAGGGGCCATTGTTTCCGTGTAAAGAACGAACGCCGCCAGAGTGTGCCCACCAAAAGGGCAAACAGGCTGGAAATCATGGTGATATGCAAACCGGAAATGGCAACCAGATGGGAAATTCCTGTCCGGTTGAAAATTTCCCAGTCGGATTGGGATATCGCCTTCTGGTCACCGATGACAAGCGCGACAATGACGCCTGCATATTCGCAATCCGGCAGCGCACGGTAGATCCGGTCCCGTAACCCGCTCCGTATCCGGTTGACCCAATTCATCGGCGTCGAGACGAATGGCTCGGTCATGACGTTTTTGTCGGGTAAGCGGGGATCATTATTCACGTAACCGGTCGCCCTCACCCCCTGTTCGAACAGCCAGAGTTCATAATCGAAACCATCCGGATTGGCGTTGCCATGCGGACGCTTGAGCTTCACGTTAAATTGCCAACGTTGGCCGGGAC
>JAEYIG010000083.1 GCA_023409175.1 Pseudomonadota bacterium | reverse complement strand
GGGAAAACCGGAAAGGGCTGGTTTTCGGGAACCAGAAAATCAACCTTCACGAACAGGGAAACGAAATAGAGCCAAAAGCGGACAAACCGACACCGGGATCAGCCGATTTCTGCCTTGTCACGCTTACGCCTTTGAATGACGTCATCAGCCATCTCCGGAAAGAAAACGTGACAATCCTGGAAGGGCCTGCCGCAAGAACCGCCGCAACCGGCCCCATCCTTTCGGTCTATTTCAGGGACCCGGACAAAAACCTGATTGAAATATCCAACTATTGACGGGACAAAGTGGGAAACAGGCCGTTTATCCGCCAGCGCCCGCTGACCGCTTGCAAAAAACCGAAAGTATGGCATCGGCCGGACAACCCGAAACCACTCAGGACATCTGGCAACCGCCTTTTCTCATGACTTCACTGAAATCCCCTTCCGGCATCGGCCGGGCAAAATAAAAGCCCTGTGCGATGGTACAACCGCACCGCTTCATCAACTCGACGTTTTCAATGAATTCCACCCCCTCAACGACGACACAGATGTCCAGCTGATGGGCCATATCCACGATGGAAGCGAAAATGATGTTCCGGCGCTCGTTGTCCTGGGCTTCCAGCAGGAATCCCCTGTCTATCTTCAGGACGTCGATAGGCACGTCCTTGAGCATATTCAGTGAGGAATAGCCCGAACCGAAATCATCCATGGCAATGGTAAAACCATGTTCATGCATCTCTTCCGTAAAGGCCACAATATTGTCGATATTGTCGAAAATGGCGCTTTCGGTCAGTTCTATTTCGACAAGATTGGCAGGGACACCGTATTCCTTCAGCTTGCCGGTAATCCGTTTCAGAAAATCCCTGTTCAGCAATTGCAGGCGTGAAAAGTTGACGGATATCGGCACGCACGGTACTCCTGCATCCAGCTGCGCTTTCAGGAACCGGAGCACTTTTTCATAAATCATCATGTCGATATCGACGATGACGCCCGTCTGTTCGCACATCGGGATGAATGTGGCTGGAGAAACCAGACTCCCGTCTTCCCTGCACCAGCGCGCCAGCGCTTCCCCGCCGACCACTTCGCCGGTATTGACATTGACCTTGGGCTGGATATACGGGACAAATTCCCTGTTTGCGATAGCCTGAAGGACTGCCCTCTTGAGCTGTTCATTACGCATATTCGCAAGATCGAACTCTTCGTTATAGTAGGAAATGCATCTGGCGCAAATGCCCTTGACTGCCTGGGCCGCCGTTCCTGCCTTGTCCAGCATGAGGTTGATTCCCTCATTCCTGTCGGTCACGCCGTAAACGCCTGCGGAGAAATACAAAATCAGGTCATCGTATTTAATTGATGCAAACAGTTCCTTCAGCCTTTTCTCTTCGGCATTCAGCAAGAGAACGACAAAATGGTCGCTGGAAATGCGGGCGAGAACCTCTCCGGGCAGCAGTTTGCCCGTAACGGCTTCCGAAATATGGCGCAACAACCTGTCGCCGAACTCGAAACCGTAGAACTTGTTCACGTACTTGAAATTGTCGATATCGAACTTCATGATGTAGAAATTCGTCCCGGGAGCCGATTGCATCGCCTCCGTCGCATCGACGACAAACTTGTTATAGGTATTGCCGCCCGTAATCGTATCGACGAAAGCGATCCTTTCCAGATTGGCCCGTTGCCTGTTCTTGTACCAGAGGAAATAAGTGATGCTGGACGAAAAGATCAGTACCACCATCAGCAAAATGAAATAGAACAGGTTGATGACCGTATTGCCATTCGGGGAAACGGTCATGTAGGGGACGGATGTGATCAGGAACCAGTCATGCGCCTTGTCGATAGGCGTATAGGCGGCAAAATACTTTTCCCCCTCCATCATCGTTTCCATGAAACCGCTGCGCTGGCCCTGGATGTCCTTCATCAGCTGGAGGGATGCCTTTTCATTGCCGGCACTGACCAGGTCACGGTAGTAATTGTCCGACTGGCCGATACAGCCTTCATGGACGGTATGCAAAATGACATACCCTTCCCTGTTGATGATATGGATGAATCCCTGTGAGGAAAAAAGCGATGGCGAAGCCATCCTGAACATCTCGTGGTGGGAATAAACGTGCTGGACTGTCCCGATCACCTTGTCCTGATACATGACCGGCACCGACATGACGAACACCTCATTGCCGTCAATCCGTGAAATCGCCTTGTCCGAAATATTGGCCGTCCCGGTGCTGGAAAGGCGGAAATACCGGCGTCCGGAAATATCAATTGTCCGGCCGTTCCCCCAATGGATAAGGCCATTCTGGTCAGCGACAAAAACATTGTCGGTGTTGTTCTTCAGTGAATAATCGTGAATGAAACGGTCGATTCCTTTTTCACTGGTGATGCCGGACGTTTTCAGGCTGTCCGTGATCTGGTTCGAAATGATGTCCAGATCCTTCATGCTGACCTGAAGCCTGCTTGTGATCGTATCCTTGTTCTGGGACACGATCTCCATGAGATTGATCTTCACGTCCGAATCGAGCAGGTCCTGCACATGACGCATGAGGAAGATCACGACGACCGACAAACAGATGTTTATCAGGACCATGAAAAGAGGCAATGCCCTTTGTGCAAATCTTCCGGATTTCATTACGGTTTGTTTTCGGCCGGTGTATGCGGCATTCAGGTTTATCGTTCAGTCCTGACATTCATCAGGATCGGCTGGATTTACACAAATTCCGTGTAAGGACAATGATAATCGAAATCACGGTTCCATGTTTCCAAAAAGCATCCTTTTTCTTCTTTCCAAATCTTCCTTTACCTCCGAAACGCCTTATGTACATTGACATCCCGGCGATTTCAAAGCATGTTATAGTTGTGTCCATACCTTTCCACAAGGCAACCTTCGCCATTCCATCAATTAAACATGTTCAAAAAAGTTCTGTGTTGTATTTTTCTGGTGTTCCTGTGCGCCGGTTGCGACAATGCAGCCAAACCAAGACTGGGCATTTCTTTCGGTGTCGGTGACGCAAAACGCTGACCGGTGGAAATCTCGCTGATGGAAAAAAAGGCCAGAGAACTCGGTATGGAAGTGGATGCCCGTCTGAACAAAACCGACACGCCCAAAACCCAGAGCGAAGACTGCATCGAAATGATCGACAACGGCATCAAGGTCCTGATCCTGGTCCCTCGCGACGCAAGGAAAACCGATGACATATTGGCCTATGCCAGGGAAAAGAACGTCAAGGTACTCACCTATGCCAGAGCCATCATGGGGAAAGACATGGACTTTTTCGTCGGTTATGATACCAACAAGATCGGGCAGAACCTTGGGCTTCATCTCAGCGAAAAAGTCTACAGGGGCAATATCGCCATCCTCAAAGGGGATGCCAATGATTTCAACGTCCCCCTCCTCCATGACGGCGCCATGAAATACATCCGTCCCCTTGCGGAAAAGGGCGACGTGAATATCATACTGGATGACCATATGGAAAAATGGTCGGCTGGAGAAGCGAAAAGGAAACTGACGGAGGCCATCCGGAAAAACGGCAACAGGATTGATGCCGTATTCGCCCAGAACGACCAGCTGGCTGGAGTCGCAGCCGATGTTATCCGTGAACTGGGCATCAAAAACCATGTCGTCATCGTCGGGATGGACGCCGAACGTGACGCACTGAAAAGGATCGTCAACGGCACGCAGGATGCCACCGTCCATATGGACCTGAAAGAAATGGCAAGCAACGCCGCGAACGAAGCCTACAAGATGGCTACCGGCAAGAAAACCAGCGTGAATTCCGGATTCGACAACCAGAGCGGCCACAAAATCAGCGCCTACCTCGTCAACGGCAAAATCATCACGAAAGAAAACCTGGACAAGCTGATCATTGAGCAGGGACTATTCGCACGGGAAGAGATTTACGGAAAAAACCAGTGAACGCGTTCCGGGAAAACATTATGTTAAACAAACTGTTCAGCTTTTTCCTATTAGTGCTGTTTTGTGTCGGGTGCGACAATGCAGGCAAGCCAAAAATCGGCGTTTCCTTCGGTACAGGCCACTCCAAACGCTGGCCAGTCGAAATCGAAGCCATGAAAAAACGCGCGGAAGAACTCGGTATCACTATCGAAATCCGCCACAACCAGACGGATACCCCGAAAACACAGGCCGAAGACTGTATCGAAATGATCGACAGCGGTATCAAGGCACTTATCCTTGTCCCGCGCGACATCCATAAAAACGATGAGATACTGGCCTATGCCAAAGAAAAGAACGTCAAGGTCATTTCGTATGCAAGAACCGTCATGGGTGAAAACATCGACCTTTTCATCGGTTACGACGTTTATAAAATCGGACAGAATCTCGGGCTCCACCTTACCGAAAAAGTCTACAGGGGCAACATCGCGATCCTCAAGGGCGACCCGAACGACATCAACGCCATCTATCTTTACGACGGTGCCCTGAAACACATCCGCCCACTGGCCGCACAGGGCAACCTGAACATCATCATGGATGAATACATCAATCGCTGGTCACCCGAACTCGCGAAAGAAAAACTGAAAGAAGCCATCAAAAGGAACCATTACAAAATCGACGGCGTATTCGCAGAAAACGACCGCCTTGCCGGTGCCGCTGCCGATGCCGTCCGGGAACTCGGCATCAGGAACCACGTTGTCATCGTCGGGATGGATGCCGACATCAACGCAACACGAAGGCTCGTCAGGGGCACGCAGGACGCGACCGTTTACATGAACCTGAAAGACATGGCCCACACCGCTGTCAATGAAGCCTACAACATGGCCACCAACAAAAAGAAAAACGCCAACTCCACCTACGATAACGAGAGTGATTTCAAGATCGACGCCTACCTCATCAATGGCAAAATCATCACAAGGGAAAACCTTGACAAGCTGATCATTGAGCCGGGTATATTCACAAGGGAAGAGGTTTACGGGAATTGATCTCCCGTCACAAACTCCTGTAGGCTAAAACTCTCCGGATCCGGGTGACCCCGTTCCGGTCAGGCCATTGGTTTCCCTGTCCACTGGCAAGCCTGTCATTTCATATTCTGCGCAGACCTGAATGCTTCGAGAGTCATTCCACGCGAGCGCTGATGGTCAACGACAGGCAGGGGATAGTCGAGCGTTTCGCCCTGTTTTTCCGCCCATGCATGAGGAGTGTGAATCTCGCTATCCGGAACCCGGTCCAGTTCAGGGACCCATTCCCGGACAAAACGGCCTAGAGGATCGAACTTCTTTCCCTGCGTCACCGGATTGAAAATGCGGAACCATGGTGCGGCATCCGTTCCCGTCGAGGCAGACCACTGCCAGCCCCCGTTATTGGAAGCAAGATTCCCGTCGATCAGGTGCGACATGAACCAGCTTTCCCCTTTTCGCCAGTCGATCAGGAGATCCTTCACCAGAAAACCGGCGGCAATCATCCTCAAGCGGTTGTGCATCCATCCTGTCCCCTTTAGCTGACGCATGGCCGCATCGACAATCGGATAGCCTGTTCGACCCTCTGTCCATGCCCTGAAATCCTCTTCACTGCCGTTCCAGACAATCCTGTCCGTCCAGCCGATAAACGGCTTGTGGCGGCACAAGTCCGGAAAAGCGACAATCAGGTGATGGTAAAACTCGCGCCAGACCAGCTCACCCAGCCAGACAGAAGCGCCATCTCCAGAACCGTACAATGCACCGGGAGAGCCTGAAAGCAGCGCATTCAGGCATTGCCGCGGAGACAGCACACCGGTTGTGAGATAAGGTGAAATCCGGCTTGTCCCTTCAATATACGGCTTGTCCCGGTCATGTGCATAGCCCCCGATCCTGTCCTGG
>JAEYIG010000065.1 GCA_023409175.1 Pseudomonadota bacterium | reverse complement strand
GCAGGACATCCAGATATTCAGCTTCGGGGAGATTCGATCCTTTTTCATGCGAATAGAAATCACAGTACGGACATTTCCGGACGCACCAGGGAAAATGAATATACAAAGACAAAGGCGGTAACGTGTCAAAATGAGGTTTTACGTCCTCATTTTCATCTGTCCGTAACTGATTGACCGGACGAATGGGAATCACGTCAATTTCTCCAAGAGCGCCCTTAAAGCCTTGCCACGATGGGACAGGCTGTTTTTCATTTCTGATGGCAATTCTGCCGCCGTTTTCTGTAACGCCGGAAGCCAGAAATGAGGATCGTAACCGAAGCCGTTTTCACCTCTGGGCACATCAATAATTTCCCCCAGCCATTTGCCGTCGGCAATCACCGGCTGTGGATCATCCGCTGAACGGACATAAACCAGAACGCAATAGAAATTGGCAGCCTTGTTGGAATAAGGCGCAAGATCCGCAACCAGTTTCCGGTTGTTTCTGATATCCGACTTGGGTTCTCCCGCATAACGTGCCGAAAATACGCCTGGACTCCCGCCAAGTGCATCCACACATAAACCGGAATCGTCGGCCAATGCCGGCTTTCCCGTCAATCTTGAAACGTGGCGGGCCTTGTTCAAGGCATTTTCGACGAACGAAAAATAAGGCTCGTCCGCTTCACTGACGTTAAATTCCGACTGGGGCAATACGATATAGCCCGCCGGTTCCAGCATCTGTTTGAACTCCCTTAACTTGCCGGGGTTGCCGGAAGCGACAATAATTTCTTTACTCATCCTGAATATCCGGCAAAACTCATTCTGCTTCGAGTCCCAGCACTTTTTTCTGCATGCAGATCAGCTCGGAAATGCCTTTCTCAGCCATGCCAAGCATGTCATTCAAGGTCTGCCGGCTGAAAGCGCCGCCTTCTGCCGTTCCCTGAATCTCGACAAAATCACCTGCTTCCGTCATGACGACATTCATATCGGTATCGCAAGTGCTGTCTTCCTGATAATCCAGATCAATCAAAGGAACCCCTTGATTGACGCCAACGGAAATGGCGGCAACGAAGTGACGCAAAGGCACTTTTTCAATCAAACCTTCTTCCACCATCATGGAAAACGCGTCATAAGCCGCAATCATGACGCCGCTGATCGAAGCGGTACGGGTACCCCCATCAGCCTGGATCACGTCACAATCCAGCTTCAGCGTCCGTTCTCCAAAAGCGTCCAGATCGAAAGCGGCTCGGATCGAACGCCCGATCAGGCGCTGGATTTCCTGTGTCCGACCGGATTGACGGCCTCTGGCCGCTTCACGGTCCATACGGGTATGAGTCGAACGGGGCAACATGCCATATTCCGCCGTCAGCCAGCCGCGACCTCTTCCTCTCAAAAAAGGAGGAACGGATTCTTCAATACTGGCGGTACAAATGACTTTCGTATCGCCGAACACGGTTAAAACCGAACCTTCCGCATACTTGGTGTAATTGCGGACAAATTCGATCGAACGCATGGAATCGAGAGGACGGCCATTGGCACGGATAATTTGGGAATTGGACATAATCAGGCTTTTCTGTAGTTAACGTATCTTTTAATAATGCCACCGAATGACGGGAATGGGAACTGCTTGACCTCGAAAAACCATTCCTGACAATAATGATCATCAATCCGATATTTCAGGTTTAAAAAGCAGACGCATCGGTTTGAACAGGTTTTGCATATCGGTATTCTGAATGAACGACAGGTTGTAAGGGTGCTCTGAAGCAACGCATCGGTAAGACGAGGCAAAGGGCATTGATACCAGTTTTTCCGCCATCTTCCCCCACAAGATCAGGACCGGCAATCTGTCAGCGCCTTTCCTGCTTTTTGCAAGAGCGTCCAGAACCGTAACCATGAATGGCTGCCATGCCCTTGTTTCCTTTGGAACGGGAACATGGGCACGAAAAACCAGAGCGGCATTCAGTAACAGGAAACCATTGGCCATCATGGTGTCCTGCATCTCCGCCAGTGTCCTGATATAAGCGGAACTTTCAGACAACGCCATCGCCGACACCTTCTTCATGGCTTCCGAGCCGGTTTTTTCTGCCGCAATCGTGCCATCGGCCACCAGCAACATCTTGACGAAATTGCGCAGGGAAGTCGCCCGGTTGACCTGTTTGGACAAACCGCCCTCAGCCCATATATCCCTGACGGCGGCATCCATAAAGCAATATCCGGACGCGCTCTCTTCCCGGGGATAAGGCCCTTCCCCGATCAGCACATACCGCACGGCATCCATTGGCTGGGAAAAAGCGGCAAACAATCGCCCCTGTGTCGGCAAAAAATCATCTTTTGCCAGATCATCCAGATAGTCCGGTGTCTGTCTTGTCATGGCCTCAAGCCCTTCCACAAGAACAGCCTGCCAACTTGGATGAACCCTCTTTAACGCTTCATTAATCAATTCCGGAAAATCATTCATGTTTATTTTTTCTTCGATTCAAGCCGAATGCGATCGACAACTGCCGCCCCGAACGCCCTTTCCCTCAACAGATGCAACTGGTCCCGTGTCTGTGCCGCCTTTTCAAATTCCAGGTTTTTCGCGTAATCCTGCATCTGTTTTTCCAGTTTCTTGATTTCCTTGCCGAGTTGTTTTTCACTCATCACTTCATACTGGGCCTGTTCATCAGCCACGTGCAATTCCTGGAAACTGTCCTGCGGATGGAAAACACCGTCGATCAGGTCCTTGATCTCCTTGATAATCCCTTCCGGCGTGATATTATTTTCCTTGTTATAGGCCATCTGTTTCGCCCGCCGGCGTTCCGTTTCGTCGATAGCGTGCTTCATCGAATCCGTCATTTTGTCCGCATACAAAATAGCCGTCCCGTTCAGGTTACGCGCGGCACGTCCTATCGTCTGGATCAGACTGCGTTCCGAACGCAGGAAACCTTCCTTGTCCGCATCGAGAATCGCCACCAGCGACACTTCCGGAATGTCGAGCCCTTCACGGAGAAGGTTAATCCCGACCAGAACGTCAAACGTCCCCAGCCGCAAGTCACGCACGATTTCGACCCGTTCAACCGTATCTATATCACTGTGCAGATAACGGACACGCACGCCATTTTCGCTCAGGAAGTCAGTCAACTGTTCAGCCATGCGCTTGGTCAGTGTCGTCACGAGGACGCGCTCGCTCTTTTCGACCCGGTCATGTATTTCGGCCAGCAAATCATCCACCTGCGTACTGGCTGGCCTGACCTGAATGGCCGGGTCCACCAGGCCTGTTGGACGAACCAGTTGTTCCACGACCTGTCCTGAGTGGGTCAATTCGTAATTCGCGGGCGTTGCCGACACGAACACCGATTGCCGCATCTTGCCCTCGAATTCATCGAACCGCAAAGGCCGGTTATCCAGTGCCGAAGGCAGTCTGAAACCATAATCGACCAGATTGGTCTTGCGCGAACGGTCACCGTTATACATCCCGTTCAGCTGGCCGATCATGACGTGAGATTCATCCAGGAACATCAATGCATCCGATGGCAGATAATCGACCAGCGTCGGTGGCGGCTCACCCGGTTTCATCCCGGTCAGATGTCGTGAATAATTTTCAATACCCTTCGTGAACCCCAATTCATGCATCATTTCCAGATCGAAACGGGTACGCTGTTCTATCCGCTGCTCTTCAATATACTTCCCGTTTTCCCGGAACCAGTCCTTGCGTTCGACCAGTTCCGCCTTGATCGTGTCAATAGCGCGCAAAACCGTTTCCCTTGGCGTCACATAATGGGAGCCGGGGTAAATCGTAAACCGCGGGATTTTCTGCAAGACCTTGCCGGTCAGCGGATCGAAAAAATGCAGGCTTTCGATCTCGTCATCGAACATTTCAATCCGGAGTGCGTAATCCGCATTTTCCGCAGGGAACACGTCGATCGTATCGCCCCGCACCCTGAACGTGCCACGGCTGAAATCAATGTCATTGCGGGAATATTGCATCTGGACGAGACGCGTAATCACGTCACGATGAGGTATCTTGTCCCGTTCGCGCAACGTCAGGATCATCTGGTGATACTCATTTGGATTACCGATACCGTAAATCGCCGATACCGTCGCGACAATGACGACATCACGTCGTTCCATCAGAGACTTCGTACACGACAGGCGCATCTGCTCGATATGTTCGTTGATCGCCGAATCTTTTTCGATAAACAGGTCCCTCTGAGGGACATACGCTTCCGGCTGGTAATAATCGTAATAACTGACGAAATACTCAACGGCATTATTCGGGAAAAACTCCCTGAACTCACTGTATAACTGCGCTGCCAGCGTCTTGTTGGGCGCGAAAACGATAGCGGGCCTGCCCAGACGGGCAATCACGTTCGCCATCGTATACGTCTTGCCGGAGCCCGTCACTCCCAAAAGCGTCTGGTAAGACAAACCGTCTTCAATGCCTTCAACCAGCCTGTCGATCGCCTCCGGCTGGTCTCCGGACGGTTCGAACGGTTGATATAACTGAAATGGAGAATTGTCAAAAGTGACAAATTTTCCGTCTTTCTTTGAAGAAATAAGCGATAAATGAGACATTCTGTTCGTACCTTTGATAAGATGTCGATACATCAGAAAGCAAGTACAATGTTGCTTATGAGGCACCGCATAATCTGCCTGAATGCAATCATCATGCGGAATTGCTTTTCGCAATAAAAATTGAATGTTAACACGATGAACGAATCTATTCCGGAAACCATTTTTTCTGCCATTCCGATGGCGCCCCGCGATCCTATTTTAGGCATTACCGAAGCCTTCCACGCCGACCCCAATCCTCAAAAAATCAATCTGGGTGTCGGCGTTTATTATGATGACAACGGTAAAGTGCCTCTGCTCAAATGCGTACTGGAAGCCGAAAAGCAGATGTCGGCGCAAGGCAGCCCTCATACCTACCTTCCTATTGACGGACTGGCGATGTATGACAGTGCCGTCCAGAAACTGGTTTTCGGTAAAGACAATATCGCGCTGAAAGAAAAACGTGTTGCGACCGTTCAATCCATCGGTGGAACAGGCGCACTGAAAATCGGTGCCGACTTCCTCAAACGTTTTTCTCCCGATTCACAAGTCTGGATCAGTGATCCAAGCTGGGAAAACCACCGTGCCCTTTTCGAATTTGCCGGATTCAAGGTCAATACCTATCCATACTATGATTCCGTAAACCGTGGTGTCGATTTCAGTGCGATGATAAGCACCTTGAAATCCCTGCCTGCCCGGTCCGTAGTCGTCCTGCATGCCTGCTGCCATAACCCGACCGGTGCTGACCTGTCGGACACACAGTGGGATGAAGTCATCGAAGTCGTCCAGGACAATAAACTGATACCATTTCTGGACATGGCCTATCAGGGATTTTCCGAAGGCATCGACTCGGACGGCAAAATCGTCCGCCGTTTTGCGAAACTGTACTCGCCTGTCCTGGTTTCCAGTTCCTTCTCGAAATCATTCTCCCTGTACGGTGAACGTGTCGGCGCTTTCTCCATCGTCACCGGAAATGCGGATGAAGCGGCAAGAGCCCTGTCCCAGCTGAAAAGGATCATCCGGACCAACTATTCCAACCCACCGATTTACGGTGCAAAAATCGTCGGGACCGTCCTGAACAATCCGGAACTGCACCAGATGTGGGAAAACGAATTGACCGGAATGCGCGTCCGTATACACGAAATGCGTCACAAGCTGGTCGACGAATTGAATGCCAAAGCCGATGGACAGGATTTCAGTTTCATCATCCATCAGAACGGAATGTTTTCCTATTCCGGCCTGACACCTGAACAGGTTGAAAAACTGAGGAAAGACTTTTCAGTCTATATCGTCAGCACCGGCCGTATTTGTGTCGCTGCACTGAATTCCCACAACCTGGACTATGTGGCAAATGCGATCGCCAAAGTGCTCTGACCACTAAACAATTTTTACCTGTAACCGGCAAAAACCTCTTGGGTTTTGCCGGTTTTTCTTTGTTTTCCCCCATTTCCTGTTTTATCTTAAATCCGTACGAAACGAAAAAACGTTTTGAATGTCAGATCAAACGTCGTGTCACTGATGACAGATTTCATTCTTCATAATGCAAAACATTCCGATTCATGAAGAAAATGAATGCAATTTGAACCAAAACTTCC
>JAEYIG010000045.1 GCA_023409175.1 Pseudomonadota bacterium | reverse complement strand
GTCTTGTACCATCTGGGCGAAACGCCTTCCCATATTGAGGAAGCGAAGGGCTGGGCTGCCCGGCTGGAAGCACAGACGCATTCACGCGGCATCGGCGCATTGTTCAGACGCTTTTTCGACGAGATGGGCCAGTGGCCTGAAGCGGAGCGGACGCATGAACGGATGCAGCTCTGGTTCGATGAGGTTTTCAGGACGAAAGATCCCGACCTGCTTTATGGCCTCGGTTTCCTGTGTGAACTGGGCTATCAGGGCAGGCGGGACATGGACAAGGCTATTGCGTTCTACAAAAAGGCAGCCGCTTTCGGCGATGAAAACGCCATTGTCAGGCTGAAGGAACTGCAGAAGGTGTTTTGACGCCTTTATGGCCGTTCAGGGCACCCTGAGGTCATTTGCCGAGTGTCCAGGCGCTCGGGTGTTTCTCGAAACCGATGGGGCCGTAATAGCCGGTCGCTTTCGGGGCGGCGATCAGGACGATCTTGCACCGTTCGCCGAGGCGGTTCCGGGTCTCTTCAATCAGTCGCTTGCCGATGCCTTTTTTCTGGTAGCTTTCATCGACGGCCAGATCGGCCAGATACGCGACCTGGACGAAGTCGGTAAAGCTCCTCGAGATCCCGACAAGCCTGTTTCCATCCCATGCCGTGATGATCAGGTTGGCATGTTCCAGCATTTGCGCAAAGGCTTCGGGGCTGTCGACCGGGCGCCTTTCCCCAAGGCTCGTTTTCCTGTACAGGGCTATCGTCTCTTCGACGGTGATTTCTCTATTGGCAAAGTATTGGATGGGCATGGTCTCACCATTTTTTCGGGCTGAATGGGACAAGCGGCTATTCTCCTCCATCGCAATGGGGAAGTAAAACGGTTTTCAACGGTTTTGAAATGGTTTTTAAACGGATTCAAACCGTAAAATCCCTATACGGAAACCTCGTTATCCCGACCGATGGGGAAGGGCTTTTAACCCAATGCCGGTTTCAACGCCGTCGTATGTTTCATTTCGGAGAGGACAAACGAGCTTTGCATTTTCGAGATGCCCCTGATTTTCGTGAGTTTCTCGAAAACGAAGCGGTCGTAGGCTTTCAGGTCGCGGACGACGACTTTCAAAAAGAAATCATGTATGCCGCCGATGGAATAGCATTCCATGATTTCGTCGATGTCCCTGATGGCCTCACCGAATTGCCGGATGTGTTCACTGTCGTGGGTGGACAGCGTGACGTTGCAGAAAACGACAAGCGGGAGCCCGATCTTTTCCGGGTCGACCAGGGCGACGTATTGCTTGATGACGCCTTCTTCTTCCAGCCGTCTGATGCGTTCGTATATCGGGGTCTTGGACAGGTGCAGGTCGGCTGCCAGTGTCTTGGCGTTGATTTTGGCGTCGTTCTGCAGGGCTTCCAGTATTTTGAGGTCGGTATTGTCCAGCGGGGTCATGGTGTTTTTTCCTGTTATTGTCCGGTTTTTCCGGTTTGCAATTAATGTGGGCCAGTATAAAGGCATTTTGAAGGATTGTTTCCTTATTTTGCATATGTCTATGGCGTTTTATACGGCAATATCTATAATAAACCTGAAATTCGTCCTTTTGTTGTCTGGGGTCACCGTTCAGGAAAAATGGCTGGAATGCCTTTCCCGGCCCCGCCTTGACGGACGGATCGGTTAGAATCGTTCCTTCGCCCGGCTCCTGAAGGTGGCCGGATGGGCTTGCCGGACAGTTTCCGGTTTTTTCAGGCATTTATGACTTCCAAACATACAATCTGGTATCACCTGATGGCGCTCGTCACCGTATCCATCTGGGGGACGACGTTCGTTTCAACGAAGGTGCTGATCCATCACGGGCTGACGCCGGTGGACATTTTCGTTTACCGGTTTGTGCTGGCGTATGTGTGCATCTGGTTCCTTGCGCCGAAACGGCTGTTTGCCGACAGTTTCAGGGACGAGATGTGGATGGTCGCAGCCGGTTTTTGCGGGGGTGCGCTCTATTTTGTGACGGAAAACACGGCACTCGGATTGACGCTTGCGTCGAACGTTTCGCTGATCGTCTGCATTGCGCCGCTTTTGACCGCGTTTCTGGTCGTCCTGTTTTACAAAAACGAAAAACTGAGAAAAAGCCTGATCCTGGGGTCGGTCATGGCACTGATCGGTGTCGGGCTGGTCGTTTTCAACGGGCATTTTGTCCTGAAGCTCTCCCCGGCCGGTGATTTGCTGACGGCAGCGGCCGCCTTTTCCTGGGCGTTTTACTGCCTGATACTGAAACGGCTCGATACGCGTTATCCGACGCTTTTCATCACGCGCAAGGTGTTTTTTTACGGGGTCGTCACCGTCGTGCCGTTCATGGCCGTCGATCCGGTCCACTGGGATACGGCCATACTGGTGCAGCCAGTGGTGTGGATGAACCTGCTTTTCCTCGCCCTCATCGCGTCCATGCTCTGCTTCATCATGTGGAATGTCGCCGTCAAGGAACTGGGGGCGATCCATGCGACCAATTACATTTACATCGTCCCGCTGGTCGCCATGCTGACCTCATGGTTGTTGCTGGATGAGCCCATCACTGTCATGACGATTGGCGGCTGTGTCATGATCCTGGCAGGCGTCTGGCTGGCGGAAAGACGGCCTGCCGCGAAAAAAACCGCAGTCAAAGCCAAAGCCTGACCGGTTCAGTACTTGATGCAGGCCAGAAGCGCGATGTTGCGGGGACGGGTTTCCGAACCGCCTGCACGGGTCGTGGCAATGGATTCCTGTTCGGCCACTTCCATGACCTGCGGCGTCCAGGTATAGACGCCGCTCTGGACTTTCATGTTCGGCCTGTCCAGAAACCCATGATAATGGGTTTTGAATTCGTCCATCTGGACGTTGCCCAATTCCCTTCCGGCATCAACGCCGCGGCCATTGTCGAGCCCACGGATGAATTCGCCGCGCAAATCAGGCAGGTTGAATGTCGAAATGCCGTCACCTGAACCGAAACGTACGCCGATCGCGGCAAAAAGGGACGGGTATTCCTGGCGGTAGACGGGTGAGCCATCCGCTTTCAGGTAGCCTGCAGGGGCATGGTAGGAGCAGACATGGATGATGGTTCCCGGCGGGATCAGGGCTGCCTGCCGGCATCCTTCCCAGAAAGCGTCTGCCGCCTCCTTGTTCAGCCAGGGGATGCCTCCCGTATCATCCGTTCTTAATTGTTCCACGATGCTGGACAGGTTTTCGATGCGTGAACGGATATCGCCACCGGCTTCGTTTTCCTCCGTGCCGGCGGTTTGCCTTTGCTGCCAGTCGCTCATCATGTCGCGTATCTGGCTGAAGGCTTCCCGCATTTCGCTGAAGGTCCGTGGTTTTTTGCCGCTGTCGATCCAGTTCTGCTCGCTTGTTTTGCTCATGTTTTTTTCCTGTATATGGGTTTGGGCTTGAAACGGTCTGCTTTAAACCGTTTACGGCCTTTACGGGCAGTTTAGCAAGCCGGAAAACTTCGGTCAGCTATGGCACTGTCTTTTTTCAGGGGATGTGCGGCAAATCGTCAACGCCCGGTGTGGGCGCCACGGGGGGCGTTGCTGGCAACACGGGGAGAAACGGACGTAAAGTGTTCCCAGGCCGACCGGGAGAGCCGGGCGATCATTTTTTCGGTTACCGCTTTGGGTTCCTTGCCGTTCGAAACCAGTACGCTGATGAAAAGGGGGCTTCCATCGGGAAGGATGACAATCCCGATGTCGTTGATGGTATTCCCCTGTTTTTTGTAAAAGGCCATTGACGTGCCGGTCTTGTGGATCAGGGGCGTTTTGGGCGGAAGGCCGTTCCTCAGGCGTTCGGGGGAGACCATCGAATCGCGCATGGCGGCCCACAAAAAGGCCTGTGTGTCCGGTTTCAGGAGTTTCTTCCGGTAAAAAAGCCTCAAAAGCCGGTTGGCTGCGTCGGGTGTGGAACGGTTTGTGTACTGGATATTCCAGTCCCCGTGCATGGCCCGCTCGGATGTCGCGACGGTCATGCCGTTGATGCCTTTGTTCCTGAGCCAGGCTGTCACGGCTTCGGGGCCTCCGGCCAGCTTCAGCAGGATGTCGCAGCCGTTGTTGTCGCTGTCCCTGATGGTCGTGCGGATGATTTCTTTCAGGGGGATATGGACGTTCCCGTTTTTATACCGGTCGCGCAACGGACTCCATGTATCTGGCCTCA
>JAEYIG010000231.1 GCA_023409175.1 Pseudomonadota bacterium | reverse complement strand
GATGGGTACAGGGGTTGTATGGGCTCGTTTCTTCCTATCTTACCGGAAAGGCAGTTGGGGTGACCCGGGATGGAACCGAGGGGGAACTCCTTAAAGGCAGTCAGGATCATTTTGGTGGATACGTTGGGGAGAGTATCCTTGATTTTGTTAATGGCAGAAAAAAAGTGAACAAGTAATGATAAAATTTAAAATACTTTTACACAAAGATAATCTTAAATGAAGAAATTTCTATCCAGATTTTTCATTCTCCCATCTGCCTTTTTTTTCTTAGTTGCCTGTCAAAATGAAAATCAGAAAGAGCATGTGAGTGAAACAGTTGGTATTGAATATTATAAAAATGAAAATTATAAAAAGGCTTTGCCACTTTTAGAAAAAGCAGCTCATGCTGGAAGTAAAAAGGCATCTCTTTATTTGGGAGACATGTACCAATATGGCAAGGGAGTGAAAGAAGATTATTCCCAATCTTTTAAATGGTACATGAAAGCAGCAGAGAAAGGTGATAAAGAAGCGTCAGGAATGGTAGGCGCCAGTTACTATCTGGGCAGAGGTATAGATCAGGATTATAAAAAGTCATTAAGTTGGTTATTGAAAGCTGCAGAAAAGATTGATTACAATAAACCTGATGAAAGGGATAGCCAGCTTATCTTTCTTTTGGCGAACTTATACTTTACAGGTAATGGAACCTTCCAGGATTTTAGCGAAGCTGGTGAATGGGCAAGAAAAGGAGCAGAGCTCGGAGATGCAAAATCACAAGGCATGCTGGCTTTTCTCCTTTTTTCAGGACAGGGTATTTTGCAAAATAAAAAAGAAGCTAAAATATGGGCTGAAAAAGGAGCTCAACAAAATGATTCATTTTCACAAAATATGCTTGGTGCTCTTTATGAATTTCCAGTTGCAAATGAAAAACCAGATATTGAAAAAGCCATTTACTGGTACAGAAAAGCATCAAAACAAGGCGTTCATGCTTCCACGTTTCAATTAGCAAAGATATATGAAGATGGTATCGGAGTTGAAAAGGATATGAAGAAAGCTTTTCAATATTACGAATTAGCGGCAAAACAAGGTAGCAAAAGTGCGATTGAAAAGTTAAAAATCATAAAAAATACAGAATCGAACCAATAATCAAAATGTTCCTTGAAAATCCTCTTCAATAGGTTTGAAGAGGATTTTTTTAATAGATCATGAATTTCAATATACAGTTGTCCTGTCAAAAAAAGGAATTCAGCTGAAAAAGGAAACAAATATGCTATTGCAAGTGGATTTTCTATTTTCCGTGATCATTCCCGATGAATGAAAAACCTGCCTTATCGGCAGGTCTGGATTGTCAATTTGCATAATCCCGGATCCTCAGGAAAACCTTAAGCTTCCTTTCGCCCAGCCAAGGCATTCAAAACAGTCTCGCCAGTGAATCAAGGGTCATGATGGTCGTAATGAGCATCCCAAGACACCAGACCGACAGGGGAATCCAGAAGGACGACATGAACTGTCCGGTATAACCCGATTTCTTTTCCTTGTAACGGTAGTACAGGTAAAAGCCGCTCCCGATCAGCAGGTACCAGAGCATGGATGAATTGTTGGAATGCAGGATGCCCTTCATGACATCCACCTGCTCACTGGCCGGCTGTTTTTGCAGGTAATACAGATAAAGCTGCGCAACCAGCAGCAAGATGGCATTCGTGACAGCGACCCACTGGAATTTCAGTGTGCGCAAAAAACGCATGAGATGCATATTTTCCCCGTTATCCTTTTATTCGTGCAAATGGTCGTGCAAACAGTCGTCCACGTCGCACCGTGTCCGTGTTTGACCCGTATTAGGCCACACAGTTGCGTGGCCATCGGAAATGTCCGACCCTGAAAGCGTCCTAACATATCCCAAAGTGGCAACGGACACAACCGGCAATCACGGTTTTCAGGATTTCGCCGTTCTTTCCCCGCCTTATTTCATCCCTTCCGGCGGCGTCATCGTGCAGTTGACTTGCTTGCCCTGCCCGGCCAGATAGCCCGTACCCCATGAATACATGGATTCCAGCACCGGGCGGATGCTCCGGCCGAAATCGGTCAGGGAGTATTCCACCCGGGGCGGGACGACAGGAAAGACCTCACGGCTGATGAGCCCTTCCGCTTCCAGTTCCCGGAGTTGCTGGGTGAGCATCTTTGGCGTGGCGCAAGGCACCTCTTTCCGAAGCTGCGAAAATCGGAGCGTGCCGGAGGTCAGTTTCCACAGGATAAGCGATTTGTATTTGCCGCCGATCAGGCTGATGGTCGCTTCCACCGGGCAATGCGTCTCGATGGGCGTGCAACACGACGCAGGGGCATGACCTGAATGGGTTGCTGAAGGGCCTGAATGGGCTGGATGGTTGTCTTTCATGATAAGTCGGTATCCTTTTGGGTACTATATACCTTAAAAGTGCATTCTTGCGGAAATAATATTAATGGCTACAATTATATCGTCAATACCGATTGTCTGAAAATAACGTGCCGGGAAACAGGAGCGCTACGATGGAAAAAGAACAATTCGACATTAGCGGAATGAGCTGTTCGGCCTGCTCCGCCCGGGTCGACAAGGCCGTTGCCGCTGTTCCCGGCGTGAAAAACGTCAGTGTCAACCTGCTCAAAAACACGATGAGCATCTCTTTCGACGATAAAGAGGACAGCAAGGCTATCGAACAGGCCGTCATCAAGGCCGTCGAAAACGCCGGTTACGGCGCGATCCCGCGCAACAGTGCCAAAACGAAAGACGCTGCCGGAAACGGGCAACCGGATACGGCCGCCATTGAACTGAAAGCCATCCGTTACCGCCTGTTCGTTTCGATCCTTTTCACGGTTCCGCTTTTTTACATTTCGATGGGCCATATGGCCGGACTGCCGCTGCCGGCCATTTTCCTTGGAACCGAAAATGCGCTGACATTCGCGTTCACGCAGTTCCTGTTGACCATTCCGGTCATTTTCGTCAATTTCCATTTTTACCGGATCGGATTCCGGACGCTCTTTTCAGGCGCGCCGAACATGGATTCCCTGATCGCCATCGGTTCCGGCGCGGCGGCCGTTTCCGGCGTTTACGCGATCTACCGGATCGGTTTCGCCCTCGGTCATGGCGACATGACCATGGCGCACGACTTCGCCATGAACCTGTATTTTGAATCGGCCGCCGTCATCCTGACCCTGATCACGCTCGGCCGCTTCTTTGAAGCCCGTGCCAAAGGCAAGACGTCCGAAGCCATTTCCCGGCTCATGGAGCTCGCGCCCAAGACCGCCACCCTCTTGAAAGACGGGGTTGAAGAAACCGTTGCTGCCGATACCGTGGCCGTCGGCGACACCCTTGTCGTCAGGGCCGGTGAAAGCGTGCCGGTCGATGGCGTGATCACGGAAGGGTATGGCGTCATCGACGAATCCGCCCTGACCGGAGAAAGTGTCCCGGTGGAAAAACTCACCGGCGACAAGGTCTCGGGAGCCACGATCAACCAGTCCGGCCATTTCCTGATGCGTGCCACACAGGTGGGCGACGACACCACACTTGCCCAGATCGTGAAACTGGTCGATGAAGCCACGTCTTCCAAAGCCCCGATCGCCCGGCTGGCCGACAGGATCAGCGGCATCTTTGTCCCGGTCGTCATCGTGATTGCCGTGGCAGCCGCCATAGTCTGGCTGCTGTTGGGTGTCGGCACCGAATTCGCCCTGTCAATCGCGATTTCCGTCCTCGTGATCTCATGCCCTTGCGCCCTGGGACTCGCGACCCCGACCGCCATCATGGTCGGCACCGGACGCGGAGCCGCCAACGGCATCCTGTTCAAGTCGGCTGAAGCCATCGAAAAACTGCAGGGCATCGACACCGTCGTCCTCGACAAGACCGGTACCGTCACGGAAGGCAAACCGGTCGTGACCGATATCGTGGTCGCAGCGGACATCACTGAAACGGAATTGCTGACGGTTGCCGCCTCACTTGAAAAACTCTCCGAGCACGCGCTGGGCATGGCAATCATGAAAGAAGCCGAACGCCAGAACCTGACGCTGGAAAAGGTCACCGGTTTCACCCAGACACCCGGTCAGGGCATCGCCGGTTCCATCGGCAATGCGCCCTACTCCGCCGGAAACGCCCGCCTGTTGTCTGCATTGGATATTGTCCCGGATGAAGCATGGCACAGGAAAGCCGAAGCGCTCGCCGAAGACGGGAAGACCGTGCTCTGGTTCGTCCGTGAAAAGGCCCTGCTCGGCCTGATCGCCGTCGCCGACACCATCAAGCCATTTTCCCGCATGGCAATCGGGAAACTGCAGGAAATGGGGCTGGACGTGATCATGCTTACCGGCGACAACGCGAAAACCGCTGCTGCCATCCAGAGACAGACCGGCATCGCCCATGTACTGGCCGAAGTCCTGCCACAGGACAAGGAGCGTGAAATCCGCCTGCTTCAGGAAAAAGGCAAAAAAGTCGCCATGGTCGGCGATGGCATCAACGACGCCCCGGCGCTGGCACGGGCAGACGTCGGCATCGCCATCGGTGCCGGTACGGACATCGCCATCGAATCGGCCGACGTCGTCCTCATGAAAAGCGACCTGATGGACGTGGTCACCGCAATCGACCTGTCCAAAGCCGTCATGCGAAACATCCGCCAGAACCTGTTCTGGGCGTTCATTTACAACATCATCGGCATCCCTGTCGCGGCAGGCGTCTTCTACGGCGTCGCAGGCCTGACACTGAACCCGATGATCGCGGCAGCGGCCATGAGCTTTTCTTCCGTTTCCGTCGTCCTGAATGCCCTGCGTTTGCGTTTCTTCACGGCCAGACGTCCCGACATGCCGGACAATGCCTGTTCACTCGCAAACGCGCTGCCGCCCGTCAATACCGAAACCATCAATTCCCATCCTGAAAGGAAAAACACCATGAAAAAAAGCATCCATATCGAAGGCATGAACTGCGGCCATTGCAAGGCTTCCGTTGAACGTGCCCTGTCTGCCGTCCCGGGCGTCTCTGACGTTTCCGTCGATCTTGCGTCCAAAACGGCAACCGTCAACGCCGACAACAATGCCTCCAACGAAGCCCTGTCCGCTGCCGTCACCGGAGCCGGGTTTACCGTTAAAGGCATTGACTGAGAAATTGCCGGAAACCATGAAAGCAACAGACCGGAAAGCCCTGATCGTCATCGACGTCCAGAACGATTATTTCCCCGGCGGAAAACTGCCCCTGTGGCACGCGGCTGAAACGCTGGAAAACGTCATCAGCACCATCAGCCGTGCCCGGGAAAAGGGC
>JAEYIG010000196.1 GCA_023409175.1 Pseudomonadota bacterium | reverse complement strand
TCCACATTCAGGTCTAGTGCCGTGTAACAGTTCGCCACCGTCTGGGCTTCGACCCCCTGGGAAGCATCGACTACCAGCAAGGCACCTTCACAAGCCGAAAGCGAACGGCTGACTTCATAGCTGAAATCGACGTGTCCCGGAGTGTCGATCAGGTTCAGGTTATAAACCTGACCGTCTCTGGCCTTGTAATTCAAAGCGGCAGTCTGTGCCTTGATCGTAATGCCACGTTCCCTTTCGAGATCCATGGAATCGAGCACCTGAGCTTCCATTTCCCGATCCGACAATCCTCCGCAAAGCTGGATAATACGGTCAGCCAGCGTGGATTTGCCGTGGTCAATATGAGCGATAATGGAAAAATTACGGATGTTCTTCATTCGTCTTGCACAGAAATAGTAACTTGTTCAGATAACATCCAGCCATAAACTGGATAAAGCGACATTTTACTGGATTTCATTCAAAAAACATGACCTTATCGTCGATTAAATCCTGACGGTGGGCCATATCTCCAGATTTGTTGTTTAAATCGGCATGAATAGGGATTCCAGACCGGTCATTCTAGCGTCCGGAACGTGTCGGCATACCTTTCCGGAGGCGGCTTCCTGCCGCAAATTGCCCTTTTTTTGCATCACCCTGTTGCGGACGGCCATTATTGTTTGCCTGCCGGTTTTTCGATTGTGTCTGCGCCGCGCCTTTTACCTGATTTCCTGGTTTGACGGATTTGGTCGGTGAGGAAAAACGGTTCTTTGCCGATACCGGAGCGGACTTCCACGCCGGAACGAGCTGGTTAGGGCCATTACCGATCAAATCGGAATGCCCATGCTGGCGCAGCCACTCGCGCAACAGTTGCCAGTTTTCAGGGTCATGGTAACGAAGGAATGCCTTGTGCAAGCGCCGAACCTGCCCTTTCTTCGCTGTCTCGACCTTCGGGGAAGACCGCGAAACCGGTTCCAGCGGATTGCGTTCACTATGGTACATCGTCGAGGCGATGGCCATCGGCGTCGGCATGAATGTCTGGACCTGATCCGGGCGGAAACGGTTGCGTTTCAGCCAGAGTGCCAGATTCAGCATATCCTCATCCGTCGCACCCGGATGGGCGGCAATGAAATACGGGACGAGGTACTGTTCCTTGCCCGCTTCCCTTGAATACTTGTCGAACAGTTTCTTGAATTCGTCGTACGTACCGATCCCGGGCTTCATCATCTTGGACAACACGTTGGGTTCGGTATGTTCCGGCGCGATCTTCAAGAGACCGCCGACATGGTGTGTCACCAGTTCACGGATATATTCAGGCGAACGGACAGCCAGATCGTAACGGACACCAGAGCCGATCAGTATCTTTTTGATGCCCGGCAATGCGCGGGCTTTACGGTAAAGCGAAATCAGCTTGCTGTGGTCGGTCTCCAGGTTTTTGCAAATCTCGGGATAGATGCAGGAAAGCCGTCGGCAAACCTGCTGGGCTTTTTCGTTTTTGCATCCGAGCCTGTACATGTTGGCGGATGGACCTCCCAGATCGGAAATCACGCCGGTAAACCCTTCGACGTTATCGCGGATTTCCTCGATCTCACGCAGTACCGACGGTTCGGAGCGGCTCTGTATGATGCGGCCTTCGTGTTCGGTGATCGAACAGAACGAACAGCCTCCAAAACAGCCACGCATGATGTTGACGGAAAACCGGATCATTTCCCACGCCGGGATACGTTCCCTGTAAGCCGGATGAGGCGCACGGGCATAAGGCAAACCAAAAACGCCATCCATTTCTTCCATCATCAGGGGAATGGGTGGTGGATTCAGCCAGACGTCCCGCTCGCCATGTGCCTGAACCAGCGCACGCGCATTGCCCGGATTGGATTCCAGATGCATGACACGCGACGCATGGGCATACAATACCGGATCGTCCTTGACCTGTTCAAACGATGGCAACCGCACGACTGACTGGCTATTCGCTTTCAGGCGCAGGTTGATTTTGCTTTCCTTAACTGTTGTATCACCTGCCGTTCCTGCTGTTTTATCCTGCTGCGCTTTTGCGCCGCACACTTCCTGTTCCGGATAATAGGGATTGGCGTGTTTTTTGACCGGGCCCGGCTTGTCGATACTGGACGAATCCACTTCAGTCCAGTCTTCTTCCGGCATCCATCCACGAGGCACCATGAACGCCGTTCCGCGCAAGTCGCGAATGGCGTCGATTTTTTCTCCAGCCGCAAGACGGTGGGAGAGTTCGATAATCGCCCGTTCGGCATTGCCATACACAAGAATGTCTGCCTTGGAATCCGGCAGGACAGAACGACGCACCGTATCTGACCAGTAATCATAATGGGCGACGCGACGCAGACTAGCCTCGATCGAACCGATCACGACCGGAATGCCCGGATAGGCTTCCTTCGCTCTCTGCGCATAGACGACCAGAGCACGGTCTGGCCTCTTGCCTGCCATTCCTCCAGGGGTATAGGCATCGTCAGAGCGGATTTTCCGGTCGGCAGTATAACGGTTGACCATCGAATCCATATTGCCGGAAGTCACCCCGAAGTACAGCTTCGGTTTGCCGAGGATGCGGAATGACTGGGCTGACTTCCAGTCCGGCTGGGCGATGATGCCGACACGGAATCCCTGCGCTTCCAGTACACGGCCAATCAGAGCCACGCCGAAACTCGGATGGTCGATATACGCATCTCCCGAAACCAGAATAATGTCACAGGCATCCCAGCCGAGCGCATCCATTTCCTTTTTCGACATCGGCAGAAAAGGAGCGGCACCAGCCCGTTTCACTTTACGGGAGACATAAGAAAATATGTTTTTAGGGACGACCGTCATATCGGCGTGAGAATAACAATAAAATTTACGTCAGTATACGGAGGATCTGCCTGAAAACAAGAATTTCGCCGGAAAAATGCCGGTGAAATAGTTCAATCAGGAAAGGGTTGCCATTGAGACCTTATTCGGGTTTCGGATAAGTGACCTCAATAATCACCAGTTCTTCAACGCCAGCTGGCGTATGCAAGGTCACCGTATCGCCTTCGCGCGCCTTGATCAGGGTTTTTGCCATCGGTGAAATCCAGCTGATCTTTCCCTGCAGGGGATCGAATTCATCGATTCCGACAATCGTGACCGTGTTTTCCTCGCCGTCTTCACGTTCATACGTCACTGTCGCACCGAAAAAAATCTGGTCGTTGCCGTAATGCATGCTCGGGTCGAATTCTTCCGCTGCCTCGATCCGTTTGATCAAAAACCGGATACGCCTGTCGATTTCACGCAACCTGCGCTTGCCGTAGATGTAATCGCCATTTTCGGAACGGTCGCCATTGGAGGCAGCCCATGAAACGATCTGGACGACCTGCGGACGCTCCTTGTCGATCAGGGAGAGCAATTCGTCTTTCAGGCTTTTCAGGCCTGCCGGCGTGATGTAATTCTTGAACCCTGTCGGAAGTACCGGAGCATTCGGTTCCAGTTCGTCATCGTTATCCGTTTCTTTTGTAAAGGCTTTATTCATAAGGCATTCTGAAAACAGTCGAATAAAAATGGTCAGACGATCAACAACAGAAAAACCGGTCAGACCGGCGCACCCTTATTTTAAACAAAAAGGTCTGAGGCCGCCTGTGCGGCATCAGACCTTTACCTGAAAAACGGTTTATTCGGCGGTTGCCAGCGACAGGTTCAACTGGTTTCTTACCGGATCTTCCGGAGTCGGGGCCAGGTGTTTGCGTTCGTATTCCAGACGGTTAAGGTAATCGGCAGAGACATCACCGGTAATGTACAGGCCGTCGAAGCAGGAGGCTTCGAAACTTCTCAATGCCGGATTGACGTCTGTAACCGATTGTTTCAATGCGGACAGATCCTGATAGACAAGCGCATCGGCCGTCATTTCACGGCGGACTTCCTCGTCGGTACGGCCGAAAGCGATCAGTTCATCACGGGTCGGCATGTCGATACCGTATACGTTAGGGTATATCACCGGAGGCGCAGCGGATGCGAAAACCACCTTGTTGGCACCGGCTTCGCGAACCATCTGGACGATTTCCTTGCAAGTCGTGCCCCGGACGATGGAATCATCGACAAGCAGAACGTTCTTGCCCTTGAATTCCGAACCGATGGTATTCAGTTTCTGGCGGACGGAACGTTTGCGGACAGCCTGTCCCGGCATGATAAAGGTACGGCCGATGTAGCGGTTCTTGATCAGGCCTTCACGATATTCAATGCCCAGTTTCAACGCAAGCTGAATGGCGGCAGGACGGGAAGAGTCCGGAATCGGCATGACCACGTCGATATCGCCGGTCGGGATCTGGCTTTTGATCTTGTCGGCCAGATGTTCTCCCATTTTCAGGCGCGTTGCATAGACCGAAGCACCGTCGATCAGGGAGTCCGGACGGGCCAGATAAACGTATTCGAAAATACAGGGATTCAGACTCGGGTTTTCTGCGCACTGCTGGTTGTACAGATTGCCTTCGATGTCGATGAAAATCGCTTCACCCGGCATCACGTCACGCAGGAAACGGAAACCCAGGCCTTCAAGGGCGACAGATTCACTGGCCACCATATATTCCGTGCCCTTGTCCGTTTCGGCAAAACCGAGACACAAAGGACGGATACCGTATGGATCGCGGAAAGCCAGGATACCGGCATCGGTAATATGGGCGACTGCCGCATAGGCGCCACGAACCCGTTTGTGGAGGATGGATACTGCCCTGAAGAGCGCTGCCGGATCGAGGGAATAACCGCTGGTCGCTTCCTGAATTTCATGTGCCAGCACGTTCAGGAGGACTTCCGAATCCGAATTCGTATTGATGTGACGGCGATCGTTCTTGAACATTTCGCCTTTCAACTGCTCGCAATTGGTCAGGTTGCCGTTATGGGCAAATGTGATGCCGAAAGGCGCGTTCACATAGAATGGCTGTGCTTCTTCCTCATTCTTGGCCGAACCGGCTGTCGGATAACGGACATGACCGATGCCGCATGTTCCCGGCAATGCGCGCATGTTACGGGTCCGGAAAACGTCTCTGACCAGCCCGTTTGCCTTGAACATCGCAAACTTGCCATTGCTGCTGGTGGCAATACCGGCAGCGTCCTGACCACGATGCTGCAAAAGCTGCAATGCATCGTAAATCAGCTGGTTGACAGGTGTCTGGGAAACAATACCAACGATGCCACACATGGTGGACTCCTCAATCAAAAATTAAGAAAACGAAAACATAAGGAATACATCGAAACCGATAGGATACCCTGAATCAGAAATGTATGTATTCCACAAAATAATCCGGCAAATACGGCATGGTCATTTTCGC
>JAEYIG010000030.1 GCA_023409175.1 Pseudomonadota bacterium | reverse complement strand
CGTCCCGAAAGGCTGTTCTGTCAGGATTTCGAGGAGGAGGGAATGCTCGATCCTGCCATCAATGATATGAACGGAATTGACGCCCGATTTCGCCGCCTCAAGGGCCGCACCGATTTTTGGCAACATTCCCCCCGAGATCGTCCCATCGGCGAACAAGCGGTCGATTTCGACTGCTGTCAGATCCGTCAGGAGAGTGTCCTGCTTGTCCATGACGCCCGGAATGTTGGTCATCATGATCAGTTTTTCGGCCTTCAGGATCTTGGCGATTTCACCTGCAACGACATCTGCATTGATGTTGAAGGCCTGTCCATCGTCTGAAAAACCGATCGGTGAAATGACCGGAATGAAGGCATCGTCCTGCAAGGCTTTCACCACTGCCGGATTGATGGATGTGATTTCACCGACAAAACCCAGATCAATGAATTCGCCGGGCTTTTCCCGGTCAGGCATCTGCAATTTCCTGGCATGGATCAGGCCACCATCTTTCCCTGTCAGACCGACAGCCTGACCACCATACTGGTTGATCAGCATGACAATATCCTGCTGGACTTCACCGCCAAGAACCCATTCCACCACTTCCATCGTTTCTTCATCCGTGATTCTCATTCCCTGAACGAAGGTCCCGCTTTTGCCGACTTTTCGCAATGCATTGTCGATCTGGGGGCCGCCGCCATGCACGACCACAGGATTCATGCCGACCAGTTTCAGAAGGACAACATCACGGGCAAACCCGTGTTTCAGTTTTTCTTCCGTCATGGCATTGCCACCGTATTTGATCACAATGGTTTTACCGTGGAATTTCTGGATATAGGGCAGCGCCTCAGCCAGTATTTCTGCCTTGAGTTTGGGTTCGAGATCACTCATTTGAATTCCTCACAGCCTGTTGAATAGGGCATGAAAAAAGGGATTGGAAACGGGAACAAAAATGAATTTTACCGTTTAAAAACCGAAAATGATCAATTGTCGGCATCAGGTTGGCCGAAAACGTCTTTATACGTGGGATAAAAAGAACAATATGCCAAAATGCTCACAACGACAGATAAAATCATCAGCACGAACATGGCCAATTGCTGTCCCCCCATAAGAAGAATCAGGATGCTTCCGAGAACGACAGGAAGCGCCAGCCCGATCACCAGCCAGCAGAAAACATAGACAAGAAACGGCTTGATTGTGCGCATGACAGCGAAGAAACTGAAAAAGATGGCTTTTCCGATACTCATCTTCTGCCAGCCTATCAGAGGCGCCGCATACCAGACGGCCATGGCAAACGGGATGTAAAGCGCAATCATCAGGAAAAATGTCAAAATCATTGTGATTTGCTGGGAAGACGTCAGTTCCTGCGGCGCCGGTTGCGTCACGGCGCCAAGCAGCAGGCCCCCGTCGATCGCAATGGCAATCACGAACAACAGCAACGTATACAACAGGTATATGCTGCCCAGGAGCAGCAGGCGCGAAAATATCTGGCGGTTGAATACATTGAACAAATCCCTGAACGAAACATATTTGTCTGCATCAATCCGGTAACAGGTTTCCATAAAGAAAAACGTAAAAACAGGAGCCACCAGGAGAGGGAGGATCTGTCCGATAAAGGGAAAAACGCCAAGCAGCATCAATCCGATCATGTAAGCGAAAAAAATATTGGTCAAAAGGAACGGTCTTTTACGAAAGATACCGTAACCCTTCACAATCCAGGTCCAGCCTGTTTTAGCCGTAATCGAATTCATGCAATCAATTCAGGAGCAGGTTTAGAGACACGCAATCTCAGGATACGTTCAAAATGACGGGGATCGTGAGGCGTCAGCATTTCGGCCTCCCGGGGCAAATAGTAATCGTACAGCCTGGAAAGCCAGAACCGCAGGGAGGCACCTCTCAATATTGCTTTCCATGCCGCGCTCTCGTCAAGGGTAAAAGGGCGTACCGCATGATACGCATCAAGAAAGGCGCGGACCCGGGTTGGATCGAGTTCACCTGTTTCCAGATCGATGCACCAGTCATTGATGGCGACAGCCACATCGAACAGCCAGGTATCGCAACCGGCAAAATAGAAATCAAAAAAGCCGGAAAGTTTTTCTCCGTCGAACATGACATTGTTGCGAAACAAGTCGGCATGAATGGGCCCACGGAACAGTTTCCAATAGAGAGCCGAATCGGCAAATTCTTCCTGAAACCGCATTTCGTTCTGAAGAAAAAGGGAAGCCTCAACCGGGAGATATTCCAGAACCTGCGGTGCCGTTTTTCTCCACCAGTCAATCCCACGCAAATTCGGTTGCTTCAAAGGATAATCCTGACCGGCCAGATGCATTCTTGCCATCATGTCGCCCACTTCGGCGCAATGGACGGCTTTCGGATCCGGCTGCCAGTCTCCTTCCAGTTTCGTCACCAGAGTGGCCGGTTTTCCGCAAAGGGAGTGCAGTATAGTCCCATTTTTGTCCGGTATGGGTGCGGCTAC
The DNA here is from genome assembly GCA_023409175.1 of Pseudomonadota bacterium. Classification (GTDB taxonomy): domain Bacteria; phylum Pseudomonadota; class Gammaproteobacteria; order Burkholderiales; family Burkholderiaceae_D; genus Oxalobacter. The sequence continues at coordinate 10,114 of JAEYIG010000030.1, read as the reverse complement.
CTTGATGCCTTTCTGCGCGAGGTGCTGCATCAGGTTCAGATAGAAAGGCAGTTCTTCGGCGGTCAGCTTTTCATAGAGAGTGAGTACATACTCACCTTTATCCGTATTGACGAAAAAATTACTGTTTTCGATGCCGGAACTGATTCCCCTGATGCCTTGAACGCGCCCCAGAGAAAAGGATGAAATCCAGGGAATCAGATCCTGCAGGCTGACCGATGTAAAAACTGCCATGAGATGTCAATTGTGATTAAAATGATGACGTCAAAACCCGCTTCATTTCATGGAAGGCGGTGGCAAAGCCGGTGCATCCAGCGGAGCCTGTTTCTCTTCCTTATTGTCGTCCTGTTTCTTTTCACCTACATCGAATTCATGGATACGGAAAAGAGCCGGCCGGACTTCATTGCTCTCAAATGAGCCCGGTACGCCGTTGGGGCCATTCGGATACAGATAATAGGTACTCGGGCCGCTTTTCACTTTGATTTCCTCAACGACACCACCCTGACGTTTTTCGGTAATCTCGCCCGTTGTATCCGGTTTTCGGATGGTAATGGCAGGCTGGTCGACCTCATCGATGATTTCGAGTTCCTGAGTCTGAACTGTCTGTTGAACTTCCTGTCCCACAGCCACAGACGCCACTGCCAGGGCAGCTAACGCTATGGTTTTTCTGAAGTGAAAAAGAACTTGCATGGTTGTGGCACCTTAAAGTGAAAGAATGCTGTTATTGTAACAAAGGGATACGTTTTACAGGTAAAGCATTTTCTGTCTTTCTTCTTCAGAAGGACCGATAGCGCGTTTCTCATAAAAAGTGAAAATGGCTTCAAGAACCTTGTCGGTATTGTCGATCACCTGCATCAATTCGATATCTTCCTTATGGATCATTTCCTCTGCAAGCATCGTGTCGTTAAGCCATTTCATGAAGCCTTCCCAGAATTTGCTGCCGATCAGTATCACTGGAATGCGTCGCGATTTGCCGGTCTGGATCAACGTCAGCACTTCACTCATTTCATCCAGCGTGCCAAACCCCCCAGGGAACAGGACGAATGCATCGGCATATTTGGCGAACGCAACTTTCCTGGCAAAAAAGTGTCTGTAATTTAAGGAAACGTTCTGCCAGCGATTGGGCGCCTGTTCCTGAGGCAATTCGATATTCAGTCCGACTGAAAGCGATTTCCCTTCATAGGCGCCGCGGTTGGCCGCAGCCATGATTCCCGGACCACCGCCGGAAATGACGGCAAAACCGGCGTCGGACAAACGACGAGCCAGTTCCATACACTGGATGTAATAGGGACTGTCAGGATGGACGCGGGCAGCCCCGAAAATCGTCACGGCAGGATTTATTTCAGAGAGTCTCTCTGTCGATTCGATAAACTCTGACATAATGGAGAACATACTCCACGATTCCCGTGCCTTCAGAATCGTTGCATAATTGACGTCAGTTATTTCGTGCAGTTTCTGCGCGCTTTTTATGTTTTCTTCCATATGAACAAACTTTTGTTATTAGTTGACGGATCCAGTTATCTTTACCGTGCCTATCACGCACTGCCCGACCTGCGAAACTCGGCAGGGGAGCCTACCGGGGCTATCTATGGTTTTCTGAACATGCTTCGCCGTTTGCAGAAAGATTATCCCACAGCATACAGTGCCTGTATATTCGATGCAAAGGGTAAAACATTCCGTAATGATCTCTATCAGGAATACAAGGCGAACAGGGCAGCCATGCCTGACGATCTGGTAGAACAGACGGGTCACATTCTCGAGCTGGTCGACATGCTCGGCTGGCCGATCCTGCAGGTGGAAGGAGTCGAGGCTGACGACGTTATCGGCACGCTGACCGTCAAGGCACATGAAGACGGTTTCGATACGATCGTATCGACCGGTGACAAGGACATGTCACAACTGGTCGACGACAAGGTAACACTGGTCAATACCATGAACAATGAAGTGCTGGACCGGGAAGGCGTCATCAGAAAATTTGGCGTCCCTCCCGAAAGGATCGTCGATTATCTTTCGTTGATTGGCGACACTTCTGACAATGTACCGGGGGTTTCCAAGGTAGGGCCGAAAACGGCCGTGAAATGGCTGACTCAATACGACTCACTTGATGGCGTCATTGAAAACGCCCGGAACATTTCCGGGGCGGTCGGAGAAAATCTCCGGCAGTCTCTGGACTGGCTTCCCCAGGCACATGAACTGGTCAGGATCCGCACCAACTGCGAGCTGCCCGAAAAGTTCGTCTCCATCGAAACCTCTCTCGTCAAAAAGCCTGAAAATACCGAGGGATTGAAAAAGGCATTCGACCGTTTCGGCTTCAAGAGTTGGGCAAAAGAACTGAATGCAAGCCCAGAGGAACCTCCGAAAAAAACGGGACAAATTGCCCTGTTTGACGAACCTGAAGAGACAAAACAGGGTTTCGTCAGCGACAAGGAATATGAAACCGTCCTGACTGAATCGCAACTCGACAAATGGCTCCAGAAAATAGACAAGGCTGAATTGACGGCAATCGACACGGAAACGACTTCACTCGATGTCATGGAAGCGAAACTTGTCGGGATATCCCTGTCTGTCGAACCGGGACAAGCCGCCTACATTCCTCTTGCCCACCATAGCATGGAACAAAGCGAGCAGTTGCCGCTTCAATCCGTTCTCGACAAGTTGAAACCCTGGATTGAAAACCCGAAAAAGCGGAAAGTCGGCCAGAATCTCAAGTACGACAGCCACGTGCTTGCCAATTACGGTATCCGGCTTGAAGGTATCGCTCACGATACCCTGCTGGAATCGTATGTGCTCGAATCCCACCGTCGGCACGATATGGATAGCCTGTCAGAAAGGTTCCTGGATTACAAACCGGTCAGCTACACGGACATTTGCGGCAAAGGTGCATCCCAGATCGGATTCGACGAGATCGCCATCGACGTTGCCACCAATTACGCGGCTGAAGATGCGGATGTGACTCTGCAACTCCATGAATCCATGTGGCCGCGCTTGAAAGAAAACGAAGGCTTGCGCTTCATTTATGAAAAGATCGAAATCCCGACATCCATCGTCCTCCAGAAAATGGAACGCAACGGTGTCCTGATCGACATCGACAAGCTGAATACACAATCCCGGGAGCTGGGCATCAAAATGGACGGCTTGCAGGAAAGTGCCTATCAGGAAGCGGGTCAGCCATTCAATCTCAACTCGCCAAAACAGCTGGGCGAACTGCTTTTCGATAAGCTCAAGCTGCCGATGATCAAGAAAACGCCATCTGGCGCACCATCGACCAGTGAAGAAGTGCTTGAAAAACTGGCTGAAGATTTTCCGTTGCCGAAAATCATTCTGGATTACCGCGGCATGTCGAAACTGAAAACGACGTATACCGATAAATTGCCGAGAATGGTCAATCCTGAAACGGGACGTGTCCATACCAATTATGCGCAGGCCGTAGCCGTGACCGGTCGGCTGGCGTCAAACGACCCGAACCTGCAAAACATTCCCATCCGGTCGGAAGAGGGCAGGCGTATCCGTGAAGCCTTTATCGCTTCGCCGGGAAACAAAATCATTTCTGCCGACTACTCGCAAATCGAACTCCGGATCATGGCGCATCTTTCCGATGACGCCAGCCTTCTGAAAGCTTTCCACGACGGTCAGGACGTCCACCGTGCCACAGCATCCGAAATATTCGATGTCACCCCTCTGGAAGTGACATCCGACCAGAGACGGTATGCCAAGGTCATCAATTTCGGCCTGATTTATGGCATGAGTGCCTTTGGCGTTGCTTCCAATCTGGGTATCAGTCGTACCGATGCAAAAAACTATATCGACCGTTATTTTGAACGATATCCGGGAGTCGCCCGTTATATGGATGAAACCCGCCAGCTGGCCCGTGAACAGGGCTACGTCGAAACGGTTTTCGGCAGAAGGTTATGGCTTCCGGAAATCAATTCGCCTAACGGCCCACGCCGGCAGGGAGCCGAAAGGGCCGCCATCAATGCGCCAATGCAGGGAACGGCAGCCGATATCATCAAATTGTCGATGATTGCAGTACAGGACTGGCTCGAATCAGAAAAACTGGATTCGAAACTGATCATGCAGGTACATGATGAACTGGTTCTGGACGTTCCTGAAAATGAACTGGCGATTGTCCGCGAGAAATTGCCTGAACTGATGGCTCAGGTCGCAAAACTGAAAGTACCGTTGATCGCCGAAGTCGGCGTTGGTGACAACTGGGATGAAGCCCATTGAATAATCAGGCTTTTTCAGGCTGATCCTGTCGTGACAGCTTCTTGCGTGCCGTTTCATACGTGGCCGCAGTTGCTGCCATGCGATGGCGCACGTCGAAGAACGTCGTGGTGACGCCACTGGCAATAATGATCACGATGCCGAGCCATCCTAACCAGCTCAATGTATCGTTCCAGATGAGCAGCCCCCAAATGCAGGAAAAAACAATGCCTGAATACTGCAGATTGGCTGTGACAAGCGTATTGCCGAGATGATACGCCCTTGTCATCGCCATTTGGCCGAGCGCGGCCGACACGCCGATGAAAACAAGATAAGCGATACTCAGTATAGAATGCCCGTGAAAAGGAACGCCGTCCCCGCCGGGCATATGGGCTGCGATGACCGCCATGATCGCACCGCCCAGCGTTCCGATCACACAGAAATAAAACACGACCCTGTATTCCGGTTCCCCCAGATTGCCCAGATGTTTGACCTGCAAATACGCCAGTGCCGCCAGAATGCCTGAAATAAAAGCGATCAGGGCGCCGAACCACTGGTCCTCTGCCAGAGTCGGCTGCAAAAGCACGTAAATCCCGATAAAGCTCGCGACGATGGCACAGACAAGTCGCCATTCAAACTGAAGCCGCCTGTGCCAGAGGCCGATTCCAAAAAGAATTGCCGCAATCCATATCGGCGACATGTAATTCAGGGTAATCGACGTAGCCAGAGGCAATTGCGACATGGAAAAGAACCACAGGCCGAATGCCGTTGCGCCGACCGTACCGCGCCAGAGGTGTTGGAGAGGATATTTCGTCTTGAACGAGCCGCCCTTGACCAACACCATGCAAAAAAGAAAAATTGCGCCGATCAGGCTGCGGTACATCACAATTTCTGGAGTGGAATAATTGTCCGAGACAAGCTTGACGCACACTGCCATCAGGGAAAATACAAAAGCGGCAACGAGCATCCAGAGAGACTGCATGAAAAAACCTGAAATGAATGGAAAACAGAGGGACGGAAAACAAGATCTTATACCGATTTGGTTCTTTGACAAGTTTTACTTGTGAATCGTGATGAATTTTATGGATTATTTCTCTTGGATAAGCTTTCACGAATATTTCCTCAAAGATTCATCTTTCCCCTTTAAATCATAGAAAAACACAGTTCGAAAACACTTGAAGGGTATAATAACGGCTTAATTAAACTGTATTTTTTCTCTCCTATCTTTATGACGACAGAAAATCAGGAACGTAAAGACGACATGTCTTTTGAAGAAGCCATCGCCGAACTCGGATCACTCGTGTCCAGGCTGGAAGCGGGTGAATTGCCTCTCGAAGAATCGATTGCCGCCTATAAAAAGGGAGTGGAGCTGGTTCAGTTGTGTACATCACGACTCGAAAAAGTGGAAAACCAGATCAAGATCCTCGACAAGGAATTGTTGAAGCCTTTTTCTCCCGATAAAAGCGATATTGAATAATGACTTTACCTCCCAGCTTTGATGATTGGATGCGTGATGTCCAGTCATTGATGGAAAAAACGCTTTCCGACCTCTTGCCGGAAGGAGAGCTTGTGCCTTCTTCATTGCATGAATCCATGCGATACGCCGTTCTGGATGGTGGAAAACGCATTCGTCCGTTGCTGGTTTTTGCGGCAGGCCGACTTTTCGATGCACAGGCCAGTACGCTGGGACGGGCAGCGGCAGCCGTTGAAATGATTCATGCCTATTCGCTGGTTCACGATGACATGCCCTGTATGGACAATGACGTGTTAAGGCGGGGAAAACCGACCGTACACGTCAGATTCGGCGAAGCGACGGCTCTTTTGGCAGGAGATGCCTTGCAGGCTCAGGCATTTGTCGTCTTGTCGAATCAATCTTGTGACCCTGTCCTGACCGTTGAAATGATGCGCCTGTTGTCTGATGCAGCCGGAGCAGCCGGTATGTGTGGAGGCCAGGCGATTGATCTGGCCAGCGTCGGAAAATTCCTGAGGGTAGATCAGCTTGAGAACATGCATCGCCTGAAAACGGGCGCGCTTCTCACGGCTTCGGTATTTCTTGGTGCGTATTGCTCGAAAATTCCGACAGAACAGGAAAAAAATGCCCTGAACGCTTATGCCAAAGCAGTCGGACTTGCCTTTCAGGTAGTGGACGACATTCTCGACGTAACGGCCGATTCTGCCGACTTGGGCAAGACAGCCGGCAAAGACAGTGCTGACAATAAACCGACTTACGTTTCGTTGCTGGGATTGGAAGAATCCCGGCAACTGGCTGAAAAATTACGGAATGACGCTCACGCAGCTCTTTCCATTTTTGATGAAAAAGCGGGTTATCTCCGTCAACTGGCCGATCTGGTTGTACGCCGAAAGAAATAATGAAGCTGCTGAATACGATTAACAGTCCCGCTGATTTAAAGCGCTTGCAGCCGTCACAATTGCCGCTTCTGGCAGACGAGTTGCGGGACTATATCATTCAATCCGTTTCCAAGACCGGAGGGCATTTATCGTCCAATCTCGGCACCATTGAACTGACCATCGCTCTCCATTACATTTTCAATACGCCGGACGACAGGCTGATATGGGACGTCGGCCATCAGAGTTATGCCCACAAGATCCTGACCGGACGAAAAGACCGGATGAATACATTGCGCCAGTTGAATGGCCTGTCAGGTTTCCCGAAACGGGATGAAAGTGAATTCGATTCTTTTGGTACAGCCCATTCTTCGACATCAATCTCGGCCGCACTGGGAATGGCCCTGGCAGCCAAACTGAAAAAAGAAGATTCCTATTCGATCGCCGTGATCGGAGATGGCGCCATAACAGGTGGAATGGCGTTCGAAGCCATGAATAATGTCGGTGTTTATGACGACCTCAACCTGCTGGTCATCCTGAACGATAACGATATGTCCATTTCGCCGCCGGTCGGTGCCCTGAACCGTTATTTTGCGCGGTTGATGTCCGGAAAATTTTATGCGGCAGCAAAAAATGTCGGCAAGACCGTCTTGCCGGCCCCGATGAGACATATTGCCCGGAAGTTCGAGGAACATGCCAAAAGCATGATCGCACCCGCAACCCTGTTTGAAGAATTCGGGTTCAACTATATCGGTCCAATTGATGGGCATGATCTTGAAGCGCTTGTTCCCACCCTGCAAAATCTCAGGGAAAGGAAAGGTCCCCAGTTTCTGCATATCGTGACGAAAAAAGGACATGGTTACAAACTGGCGGAAGCTGATCCCATTCTTTATCACGGGCTGGGCAAATTCTGCCCTGAAGAAGGCATTAAACCGAATCTGTCGACCAAACCGACATATGCCGATATTTTCGGCAACTGGCTGTGCGATATGGCTGCCATTGACGAAAAACTCATTGGCATTACTCCTGCCATGAAAGAAGGCTCCGGCATGGTTCAGTTTGCCAAAGATTATCCTGAACGTTTTTTCGACGTCGGTATTGCCGAACAGCATGCCGTCACTTTTGCTGCCGGACTTGCCTGTGAAGGGCTGAAACCGGTCGTTGCCATTTATTCGACTTTCCTTCAACGGGCATATGACCAGTTGATTCATGACGTTGCCCTGCAAAATCTCGATGTGACTTTTGCACTTGACCGTTCCGGACTGGTCGGGGCTGACGGGGCTACACATGCCGGTAACTATGACATGGCCTATCTGCGATGCATCCCGAATATGGTTGTCATGGCACCTTCCCATGAAAATGAAGCGCGTCAGATGCTGACGACAGCTTACCTCCATAACGGGCCAGCTGCCGTACGCTATCCCCGCGGGAGCGGGATTGGCACGACTGTCGAAAAAGAACTCTCATCTCTTCCAATTGGCAAGGGAGAAATCTTACGACAAGGCGAAAATATCGCGATACTGGCTTTCGGTACCATGCTCAACCCGGCTTTGTCCGCCGGTGAAGAACTGAACGCGACTGTCGTCAACATGCGGTTCGTCAAGCCGATCGACAAGGAACTGATAGTGGAAATGGCGAAAACCCACCGTTATCTGGTTACAGTCGAGGAAGGCACCATTCACGGCGGCGCCGGTTCTGCCGTCATGGAAGCGCTTGCAGAAGAAAAGCTGGCCCATCCGGTATTGCTTTTGGGACTGCCGGACAAATTCATTGATCACGGTGACGCCGGACAATTACTCGCCATGCACAAATTGGATAAACATGGCATCATTGCATCCATTGTCGAACGTTTCGGAAAGATTGACGATTCCGGTAAAGCGTAAATCATCAACTTTTTTGTTCCTTTCCTGTACCGACCGCCGTTTTTTAAGGTTTAATAATGAATTTCCGAGATTCACACTCTTTTGAATGTAACTGGGATGACTGCTCAAACATTCATAAAACCATAACCAGTTCATCGGCACCAAAAATGAATGCAGACGACAACTTTTCCATTCCGGACGTACAAAATACTCTGGATACCCGACACATTGCCATACAAAGGGTAGGTGTCAAAGGCGTTCGCCATCCGCTTCAGATCCAGACCAGAGATGGCATCCAGTCTTCCGTCGGAACCTGGAACATGTATGTGCATCTGCCCGAACAGAAAAAGGGCACTCACATGTCACGCTTCATGGCATTACTGGAAGAATTCACCAGTTCCGATTCCAAACCCCTGAATATAGATATTTTCGGCAAGCTGATCCGGAATATGCTGGAATTGCTGGATGCTGAATCTGGCCGCATTGAACTGTCTTTTCCCTTCTTCATCACAAAAGCCGCCCCTGTTTCCGGCGTCAAAAGCCTGATGGATTACGAGGTGGGTCTTATCGGTGAAATGAAAAACGGTGAAATCGAAATTTCACAGAAAGTGCTTGTTCCCGTAACCAGCCTTTGCCCTTGTTCCAAGGAAATTTCGGCATACGGAGCCCATAACCAGCGTTCCCACATTACCGTCAGGGCAATCATCAAGGACGACTTGCCGATAGAAGAACTCATTTCCAGAATTGAGGCACAGGCATCATGCGAGTTGTTTGGCCTTTTGAAACGTCCTGACGAAAAATACGTCACCGAACACGCTTATGACAATCCGAAGTTCGTGGAAGATCTGGTTCGTGACGTGGCAGGGATGCTCAATGCCGATTCACGCATACTCGCGTATTCGCTGGAAGCGGAGAATTTTGAATCGATTCACAACCATTCCGCTTACGCCTGTATCGAATTCGACAAACGAAAACAGTAAACCTACTTTTTCCAGAAAATATCGGACTGGCCCGCCATTTTGTTGGCAACTCGTGCATAAACGAAAAACAAGTCCGACAGGCGGTTAAGATACTGGTAGAGAACAGGAGAAATGCTTTCCTGTTTTCCCAGTGATACAAGGGAACGTTCAGCCCGTCTGCAAACGCTTCTGGCAAGATGGAACAGGGCTGCCGTTTTTGTCCCTCCCGGCAAGATGAATTCACGGAGTGGCGGCAGCTCATTATTGTAATTTTCAACCAGTTCATCTATGGCGAGAACCTTATCCTCCATCATCAGAGAAGTTTTCACGATAGCGAGCTCGCCACCCATATTGAACAACTCATTCTGAATGGACTGAAGTTCTTCCTTCATTTTTTCCGTCACCGCTTCGCTGATGACGAGACCAATCACCGAATTCAGTTCATCCACCTGTCCGATGGCATCGATACGGGCACTGTCTTTTGATACACGGCTGCCGTCTGCGAGGCCAGTCTGGCCCTGATCGCCTGAACGGGTGACAACTCTTGATATGCGATTTTTCATTTTGGCGAAAACCCTGTAAAAAAGATGAATGATCCCGAATAAATACAATAAAATAAACGATTCAGAAAGCCAAGACCCGAGGACCTAACACTATGCCAGAATCCGATATGCAAACTTTGACTATCATTCAACCTGACGACTGGCATCTTCATCTGAGAGATGGAGATGTTTTGAAATCGACCGT
>JAEYIG010000188.1 GCA_023409175.1 Pseudomonadota bacterium | reverse complement strand
CGATCCGGATGTCCTGGATACCTGGTTCTCGTCTGCGCTTGTCCCGTTTTCGACACTGGGCTGGCCTGAAGAAACTGTCGATTACAAGATGTTTTTGCCCTCCACTGTACTGGTAACGGGTTTCGACATCATTTTCTTCTGGGTCGCCCGCATGGTCATGATGACCCTGCATTTCACTGGCAAGGTTCCATTCAGGACCGTATACGTCCACGGTCTCGTCCGTGACGCCAGTGGCCAGAAAATGTCCAAGTCCAAGGGCAATACCTTAAACCCGATCGACCTGATCGACGGCATTGACGTCGAATCGCTTGTCCAGCAACGGACATTCGGCCTGATGAACCCGAAACAGGCTGACTCCATTGCCAAGGCAACCCGCAAGGAATTCGGCAAGGGCATTCCGGCTTTCGGTACGGATGCGCTGCGATTCACGATGGCAAGCTATGCTTCTCTCGGCCGAAACATCAATTTCGATCTGAACCGTTGTGAAGGCTATCGCAACTTCTGCAACAAGCTCTGGAATGCGACCCGTTTCGTTCTGATGAACACGGAAGGCGAAGATTGCGGTTTCTCCGGGAACGACACAATGGAGTTTTCCCTTGCCGACAAATGGATCGAATCGGAATTCCAGCGTGCGGCAACGGAAGTGGAAAAAGGTTTTGCGGAATACCGTTTTGACAATATTGCATCGGCCATTTACCGCTTCATCTGGGATGAATACTGCGACTGGTACGTTGAAATGGCAAAAGTCCAGATTCAGGAAGGCAATGACGCCCAGAAGCGGGCTACACGAAACATGCTTTTGACCATTCTGGAAAAAGTACTCCGTCTGGCTCATCCGGTTATCCCGTTTATCACGGAAGAACTCTGGCAGAAAGTCGCGCCCCTTGCCGGCAAAACCGTTAAGGAGGGCGATACGATCATGTTGCAGGCCTATCCTGTGCCTGAAACTGACAAAGCAAACGAACAGGCAGACCAATGGATGGCACAGTGCAAGAATCTGGTGGACGCCTGCCGAAACCTGCGCGGTGAAATGAAGTTGTCCCCAGCTCTGCGTGTTCCTCTTTTCATGGAGTCGGCAAACAAGGTTGAAAATGCACGTCTGGCATCTTTCATTCCCCATCTGAAAGCACTGGGCAAGCTCTCGGAAGTCAATATCCTTGACACATTGCCACAGTCACCAGCACCCGTTTCCATCGTCGGAGACGTCAAGCTTATGCTTAAAGTGGAAATCGACGTGGCTGCCGAACGCGAACGTTTGAACAAGGAAATCACCAAGCTGGATGGCGAAATCGGCAAACTTGCCGCAAGGCTTTCCAACGAAGGTTTCGTTTCCAAGGCACCTGAAAAAGTGGTAGCCGCAGAACGGGAACGTCTGGCAGGCTTCACTTCAACCCTGGAAAAACTGAAAGACCAGCTCTCCAGGCTGGATTCACTGTGATCATTAAAAAAACATCATTCAGTGAATTCAACCACCAGACCGGGCAGCGGCAAACCGGAAATTGCGGTTAGCAAGACGTTGCCCGGCCTGACGTCAAACGGTTTCGTCCATGAACCCGACGCAATGATATCGCCTGCCTGAAGTCCTGTAAAACGCGGCTGTTTGCCCAGCATCTGATGCAAATGCAAAAGTCCTTCCAGAGGATTGCTCGATGGTTCGCTACCAAAACCCGCTGTCTGGATGACTTCCCCACATGCCAGCGACAAGCTGGCACATTCCAGCACATCGGCCAGACTTTTCCGGCTTCCTTCTGACACGATCTTGGGTTCACCTACCAGCAACGCACCGTGCATGCCGAAACCGGCAACGGCATCGACCAGATTTCTGGATGAATCGTTAAAGGAACAATCCGTCACTTCAAGCCCGTGCGCCATCCACTCGATGCATTCGGCCATTTGCCTGAGAGTGGCATTCTCCGGAGGGATTTTGCCGAGCCTGAAAATGACTTCAGTCTCGATACGGGGCTGCAAAAAGCCTTTCAGACTGAATGAACCTTCGCTGTTTTCCATGAACTGAACGGTCGAATCGTACAGCCACCCCCAGAAAGGAAGTTGTGCTTTCCGGTGGCTATCAGGAGAAACGTCGTTCAGGTAATCGAATTTTCGTCCGATGATGGTTTCACCCTCGGCGACCCTTATATCGCCAATCCGCTCAGCAATTTCGTAGGCATCCTCGATGGTTATCGGATACCTCGACGATAGCGACGGCAACAGTTCCGCTCTCTGTCGCGCATCGAGCAACTGGTGTGCATAACGATTGGCGAGAGCTGTCATTAGCATGGCGACCTCTCACGTAAATGGTTTCTGATTCAGACCAGAATCACTTTACGCAAGAGGAATACCGTACCATTGCGCATTCTCATTAAAGATGCGATTAACGATTGCAGGAAGAATTAAGAAACGGCAAAAAATGAAAAGAATCAATAGCCTGCAAGGATTTAAAGTACCCTTCCGGCATAATCACGGGCGAATTGCCATGCCGTACGGCCGGAACGCGAACCACGGTGCAATGCCCACTGCAGGGATTCATCCCTTGATTGTGCAATCAGGTCTTCCGGACAGCCAAGCGACCTCAACCAGTGAGCCGTGATGAAAAGATACTCATCCTGACTGTAGGGATAAAAGGAAAGCCAGAGGCCGAAACGGTCAGAAAAGGAAATTTTTTCTTCCACGGTTTCGCTGGGATGCAGGTCCCCGTTCGCGTCATGCGAATACCCTTCATTATCAGACATTTTTTCCGGCAAAAGATGTCGCCGGTTCGACGTCGCATAAATCAGAATATTGTCAGGCTGGGCAGCGACACTGCCGTCAAGCGCGACTTTCAGCGCCTTGTAACTGCTGTCACCCTCGTCAAAGGACAGGTCGTCGCAATAGATGATAAAACGCTCGGGACGCTTTGCGGTAAGGACGGAAATTTCCTCAATGTCGATCAGGTCATCCTTGTCGACCTCGATCAGGCGCAATCCCTGTCCGGAAAATTCGTTCAGGCAAGCGCGAACCAGCGAAGATTTTCCAGTACCACGCGCTCCAGTCAGCAAGACGTTGTTGGCCGGTTTTCCTTGCAGGAACTGGCGCGTGTTCTGTTCGAGCAACGCTTTCTGTCGTTCGACGTAAAACAGATCAACAAGGGAGATAGGGGAAATATGAGCGATTGGAACGAGTGTTCCACGACCGTTTTTCTTTCTCCAGCGAAAAGCCGACGTCGGGGAATTCCAGTCGATCGAGTCTGCCGACGTTGACGGCGGCAACAGTTCTTCAACGCGAGCGAGAACCGCTTCAGCTCGTGCCAGAAATTGCTCAAGCGTCGTCATTTAAGAACGGTAATCAGCGTTGATGGAAACATAGTCATGCGACAAATCACATGTCCACACTGTCGAAGAGGCGTTGCCGCGTGCAAGCGTGATGCGAACCAGGATTTCATTCTTTTTCATCACGCGCTGTCCGTCTTCTTCCTGATAATCGGGATTCCTTCCGCCATTTTTGGCGACCCAGACATCATCCAGATACAGGTTCAGTTTTTCAACGTCCAGATCGTCAATCCCGGCATAGCCGATGGCAGCCAGGATACGGCCCAGATTCGGGTCAGATGCGAAAAAAGCGGTCTTGACCAAAGGCGAATGGGCGACGGAATAAGCGATCTGCCGGCATTCGTCTTCAGACTTTCCTTGTTCAACCGTGATGGTGATGAACTTTGATGCGCCTTCTCCGTCACGAATGATTTTCTGCGACAGTTCCTGAGCCAGATCCGTCACGGCATCGAGCATTTTCTTGTAATTGGCGGATGCCGTATCCGTAATGCCGACATCGACCTTGCCAGTTGCCATCAGGATCAGCGAATCGTTGGTGGACGTATCGCCGTCTACCGTAATGCAATTGAACGATTTGTTGACGGCCG
>JAEYIG010000158.1 GCA_023409175.1 Pseudomonadota bacterium | reverse complement strand
TTTGGCTGTATTGCAGAAATTTGTTCATTATTTTTCCCGTCGGTTAATGTGTTGTAAAGGGGTTGTTAAAGGGCGTTAAACAAGGCTGGTATTCGATCAGTCAGGGCATTTGTTTTACGAGGCGTCTTTTTTCGGACGCCATGCCGTGCAGACGGTTTCATTCGTTTCGATGTAAGGGCCTCCAATCAGGTCGATACAATAAGGAATGGCGGCAAAGATACCCGGGACGGTCACATTGCCACCCTTGTCCCGAACGCCTTCCAGTGTCTGGCGAATCGCGGCCGGTTGTCCCGGCAGGTTAAGGATCAGGGAGGCGTGTTCGGGACGTTCGCAAATGACGGCGACCTGACGTGACAAAATGGCCGTGGGGACGAAATGCAGGCTGATTTGCCGCATCTGTTCGCCAAATCCCGGCATTTCCTTTGTCCCGACTGCCAGTGTCGCGTCCGGAGTCCTGTCGCGTCTTGCCGGCCCGGTTCCGCCGGTTGTCAGAATCAGCGAACAACGGTCTTCATCGACCAGTTCGTGAAGGGTCTTTTCGATTTGTTCGTATTCGTCAGGGATCAGGCGTTTTTCCAGCCAATAGGACGATTTCAGGGCCGAGTCGAGCCATGCTTCCAGCGCCGGGATGCCAAGGTCCGGATAGGTCCCTTCAAAGGCGCGGTCAGAGACGGAAACCAGTCCGATCGAGATGTCTTCAGGATTTTTCTTCATCAGCTTCCTCACTTTCATCAGGTTCATCGTCATTCTGATTCAAAGTGGATGAAGGGGACATGAGTTGCTTCAATTCCCTGTAAATTTCCCGATAAGATTTTGGTGGCTTGTTTTCAGCCTGTTCCTTTTTTGCGTTCCTGATCAGTGTGCGTAACTTCTGTACGTCGGCATCCGGATATTGCTGTACAAATGCCGTCAGTGCGGAACCGTCAGACAGCAGTTTTTCCCGCTGGTTTTCGATGGCATGCATCAGAATCGTGTCGGCTTTCAGCAAACCCTTCCAACTATCGAGCGTTCTATTGATGTCAGTAATGACTTCCTCATCAAGGGAACGCATGATTTTGCCAATGAACTGCAATTGCCGTCTGCGGCCTTCATGGTGTCTGATTTTCTGGCATTCCGTGATGGCGTCACGGAGCTTGTCTGGCATGGGTATGCGTTTTAACCGGTCGGCGGGCTCATTGACGAGTTGTTCGCCGAGTTTTTGCAATGCGGTCATTTCGCGTTTCAATTGCGATTTGGAGGGACGGTCATATTCCTGTTCGATTTCACTTGAACTGAATCCGCAGGAACCTCTGTTGGAATTTGGCATAATCAGGCTTCTGTGTAAGGTCATTAACTCGTTTTCTAATGGCTGTTATCATAACAGCCTTAACAGAACCTTGAAAAAGATAATCTCATGAACGATTCCGATTTCGTCTACACCACCGACCAGTTGAAACAAATTGCCGAGGACGTTTTGCAGTATGCCCGCACCAAAGGCGCATCGGGCGCTGCCGTAGGCATCAGTGAAGGCAGTGGGCTTTCCGTCAGTGTGCATAAAGGGGAAATCGAGACGATTGAGAAAAATCAGGACAAGGGGATTGGCGTAACGGTTTTTATCGGAAAAAAACGTGGCAATGCGACCACTTCCGATTTTTCAAGAGAATCCTTGCAACAAACAGTGGATGCGGCCTATAACATCGCCACATTCACTTCGGAAGACGAAGCGGCGGGTTTGCCCGATGTCGATATGTTGGAAAAACATCCGCGTGACCTCGGTCTCTATTACCGCTGGCCCATCAATACCGAAGAAGCGGTCGAACTGGCCAGGCGGTGTGAGGCGGCTGCATTTGAGACAGACAAGCGGATTACGAACACGGAAGGTGCCAGCGTCAATGCCAGCCATTCGCATTTCATCTCGGCAAACAGTGACGGGTTTATAGGCGGTTATCCTTATTCCAGCCATTCTTTTTCGGTAGCGCCGATTGCCGGTTCCGGCAGCAATATGCAACGGGATTACTGGTATACCTCCTCCAGGAACCCGGACGAACTCAAAACGCCTGAAGAAGTGGGCCGTTATGCGGCAGAACGTGCCGTTTCCCGCCTGAATGCAAGATCAATCGGTACCCGCAAGTGTCCGGTTCTTTTCGAGGCACCTCTTGCCATAGGGTTGCTGAATTCGTTTGTATATGGGGTTTCTGGCGGAGTCCTGTACCGGAAATCCAGTTTCCTGCTGGATTCGATGGACAAACAGGTTTTCCCGGAACATGTCGGCCTGCTGGAAGACCCGCATATCATCGGCGCCAGCGGTTCGGCTCCTTTTGATGATGAAGGCGTCCGGACAAGCCGACGTCAGATCGTGGAAGACGGGATTGTCAGGGGGTATTTCCTTTCTTCCTATTCCGCACGCAAGCTGGGCATGAAAACGACAGGCAATGCTGGCGGTTCCCATAACCTGATCCTGAGTTCCGGATTGACTGAAGAATCCGATGATTTTGCGGCGATGCTGAAAAAGATGGGAACGGGTCTCGTCGTTACAGATCTGATGGGACAGGGCATCAATTATGTGACAGGTGACTATTCCCGGGGTGCTTCCGGTTTCTGGGTGGAAAATGGCGTTATCCAGTATCCTGTTGAGGAAATCACGATTGCCGGAAACCTGAAAGACATGTTTGGCAAGATCGTGGCTATCGGTGCCGATACGCAGATACGCGGCGCCAAGAAATCGGGTTCGATCATGATTGAGGAAATGACCGTCGCAGGTGTCTGAGTGCCGGATATTCAGACTGGCTTGATGAACCGGTCAAGTTTTATGCGCCATTGATCGACGTCGATATGGCAGGACATTTTGAAGGGGGATTTTTGCCAGTTCACGGCTCGCCGGATGCCATGGAGGGCGTTGACCGCCCAGACCTCGCAGCCATTGAGATCTTCCGGTTTGCGCGTGCGATAGGCGAAAGGCACGTTTTCCTGTTCCGCAATCAAATGGAGCAACTGGCATGTTATGCCCGGAAGCACGCGCCTTGACGGAGACGTTGTACAGAGCGTTTTGCCTTCCCACCACATGATACTGGTTGTCAGCCCTTCCAGAAGGAGTCCGGTTTGCGTTGTCAGAATGGCCTC
>JAEYIG010000148.1 GCA_023409175.1 Pseudomonadota bacterium | reverse complement strand
CGGCTCGTCCAGTTTCTGGCCCAGAACCAGATCGACGCCAGCGTGTTGAGAGCGGTAACGGTCGATCAGGTCGGCAATGACGTGAAACTCCGGACGATTGCGACCGTTGGCGACGAATGGAAAAAGATCACCGGAAACGACGCCCCTCCTTATATCGGTACGGTCGCCGCAACGAGCGATTTCGTCAGCAAGAATCCGGAAGCAACCGCCAGGGTCATCAGCGGCCTGATAGAAGCCCAGAAATGGGGCAGTGCCAACAAGGATCAGGTGGCGAAAATCATGGAGAAAAAAGCCAATCTTCCGGAAAAGGATGCACGGGTTTTTGCCAGCCGCTGGGATAGCATGTACCGGACGTCTTTTGATCCGGCAACGATAGAAACCTTGAAGCGTGAGCATCAGGCATTTGAAAAAGTCGGCGTCATCAAGGGCCCCCTTAACGAAGCGGTGTTTGTCACCGAACCCTACAGGAAAGCGAGTGGAGAAAAATGAAAGCATTGATATTGAAAGAACATGGCCCTCTTGAGAATCTGGAGCTGGTCGATGACAAGCCGGTTCCGGTTGCCGGTGAGGGAGAAGTCCTGATCAGGGTGAAGGCGTCATCCTTCAATTACCACGATGTATTTACGGTTCAGGGCTTGCCGGGCATCCGGGTTCCGCTGCCGGTCGTTATCGGTCTCGATATCGCCGGTATCGTCGAGGAAGATGCTGGCCCATGGAAAAAAGGCGACCGGGTTCTGGTCAATCCGGTTCGCCCCGGTGTCGGATTGATGGGGGAAATGATCGACGGCGGGATGGAAGAGTACGTCGTCGCGGCCACTGACCAGTTGCTGGGCATTCCGGATGCAGTCTCTTTTTATCAGGCCGCTGCCTTGCCTGTCGCATACGGGACGGCACATCGCATGCTGGTGACGCATGACACCGTCAAAAAAGGCGATACCGTGCTGATACTGGGAGCGAGCGGGGGTGTTGGTACGGCATCTGTCCTGCTGGCGAAGAAACTGGGCGCGGAAGTCATCGCCTGCGGCGGGTCGGATGAGAAGTGCGACGTCCTGAAGAATTTGGGAGCGGATCATGTCATCAATTACCGTTCGACGGATTTCGTGAAATGGGTTTTCGAACATGTTGGGAAACCCGAACGGCGGTCATACAAGGGTGGCGTGGACGTGCTCGTGAACTATACCGGTGGCGATACCTGGACAAAGTCGCTGAAAGCGGTCAAGCGCGGCGGGCAGATTCTGGTGTGCGGGGCGACGGCAGGTTATGACCCGAAAGAGGATTTGCGCTACATCTGGTCGTTCGAGCTGAATGTGCGCGGATCGAACAGCTTTTATAACGAGAACCTGACGGATCTGCTCCACATGGTGGCAAAGGGGGAACTCGATCCGTATATCGACAGCGTGCTCCCGCTTGAACAGGCAGCAAAGGGGCTGGCCCAGATCCGGGACCGGCAGGTCATCGGAAAAATCATTGTGGACCCGACATGTTGAAAGACGATATCAATGCACTGATCAAGGCGCGCCCTTTCCACCAGTGGCTGGGACTGGACGTCACGGACGTGTCCGAGGGACGGGTGGAAATCACGGCGCAATGGCGGCCGGAATGGATCGTCAATCCCGAGGGAAATTATATCCACGGGGGCATTCTGGCTGCGCTGGTCGATCTCGGGGCGGACTGGGCACTTTTTTCCCATACCGGACGCGGTGTTCCGACAATTGACCTGCGCGTCGATTATCACGCACCGGCTAGAGGAAACCTTCGGGTGGTGGGAACGGTCATTAAAGTTGGGCGTCGAATTTCTTCTGCGGAAGCGAGAGTTTTCGATGAAAGCGGAAAACTGGTCGCGTCCGGCAGGGGTGTTTACCAAACGGGAGAATGAAAATGTTGTCACTGGACCATCTTGTCATCAACGCCAGATTCAGTCTGGACCCATACCGTTCCTTTTTCGGCAGCCTCGGTTTTACGCTGACGCCGAAAAGCCGTCACAGTCTGGGTTCGGTGAATCATCTCATCGTGTTCCGGAACAGCTATCTGGAACTGGTCGGCCTTGAGCGGGGTGGCCCTGTCCGACAGGACATCATGGAAAGCCATATGGGAATTGACGGGCTGGTTTTTGCGATGGATGAAGAACAGGCCGTTTTCGGCCGACTGGAAAAGGCCGGGCTGGCAGCCTCGTCGCCCCAGCATTTTTCCCGATTGCTGGAAAACGGCGGGAAAGTGGAATTCGTTGCCGTCAGGCTCGAGCCGGGACAGTTTACCGAAGGCCGCGTCTATTTCTGCCGCCACCTGACGCCGGAGCTGGTCTGGCAACCGGACTATATGGTTCACCCCAACGGCGTGACCGGAATATCCAGGCTGGCGATTGCCGCTTCCGATCCGGAATTGACGCGGGAAGCATACGGGCGCGTCGGGGAAATGGCGCGGGGTATGCCCGATATCTTCAGTCTGGACGAGGCAAAAGAACGGTTCGGTCTCGGCAGCGTGCGGCCTGACTGTTTTCTGGCGATTACTTTTGAAGGAACGGATATCGACAGGATGAAAGGCTTCCTGCGCGATGCCGGAGTGTCGTACTTTTTTGTCGGTGAAAATCTTCTCGTCCCCATGAAGGACGGGACTGTACTGGAGTTTGGATCATGAACCTTGGAACCCTTGGAGAAAAAACGGAGCCGTCAAAAACGGCATTCGTCAGCCTGAAAGACGGCATTCACTACACGTATGGCGATTTGCATCGCATATCGGATTCGGTGGCTGCCGGTCTGGC
>JAEYIG010000105.1 GCA_023409175.1 Pseudomonadota bacterium | reverse complement strand
GTTCGATACCGCCGATATACTGGTCCATCGGCATCCAGTAATCAATGCGTTCATCGACCATCGATTTGTCTGAACCCGGAGAACAGTAGCGCATGAAGTACCAGCAGGAATCGACGAAGGTATCCATCGTATCGGTTTCACGCCGGGCCGGTTTGCCGCAATGCGGACAAGTCGTATTGACGAATTTTTCGTCTTTGGCAAGCGGATTGCCGCTTCCATCGGGGATGCAATCTTCGGGAAGGATGACCGGGAGGTCTTTTTCGGGAACAGGAACAGCTCCGCAATCCGGACAATGAATGATCGGAATCGGGGTGCCCCAGTAGCGCTGGCGCGAAATGCCCCAGTCGCGCAGACGATACGTCACTTTCTTTTCGCCGAGCCCCTTTTCTGCCAGAACGGCGGCAACGGCGTCGACTGCTTCCTGATAATTCAGGCCATCGAAACGGCCGGAATTGACGCATTTGCCGTGTTCCTTGTCGGCATACCATTCATGCCACTCATTTTCCATAAACGGTTGGCCATTGACGTCGATAACCGGCCTGATCGGCAAACCATATTTGTGAGCGAATTCAAAGTCACGTTCATCGTGGGCAGGAACTGCCATGACAGCGCCATCACCATAGCTCATCAGGACATAGTTACCAACCCAGACTTCGACGAGCTGATTGGTCAATGGATGGTTGACGAACAAACCGGTCGGCATCCCTTTTTTCTCCATCGTTGCCATATCGGCTTCGATGACACTGCCCCGTTTGCATTCTTCGATGAACTCGGCCAATTCAGGATTGTTTTTTGCAGCAAAACGGGCGAGATCGTGTTCAGGGGCGACTGTACAGAAAGTGACGCCTTTGATTGTGTCGGCACGGGTCGTGAAAACCCACAGCTTGCCATCGCCGATCAGTTGACCGTCTGTATCCCTGATGTCGTGTGGGAAAGCGAAACGGACGCCTTCGGATTTGCCGATCCAGTTGATCTGCATGGTCCGGACGCGTTCCGGCCAACCCGGCAACTTGTCGGTTACGTAATCCAGCAATTCTTCCGCATAATCGGTAATGCGGGCGTAGTACATCGGGATTTCGCGTTTTTCGATCAGAGCTCCCGAACGCCATCCGCGGCCGTCGATAACCTGTTCGTTTGCCAGAACGGTCTGGTCGACCGGGTCCCAGTTAACTGTGCCGGTTTTCTGGTAAATGATGCCTTTTTCCAGCATCTTCAGGAACATCCACTGGTTCCATTTGTAATAGTCCGGTTTGCAGGCCGTCATTTCACGCGACCAGTCGATGGCCAGGCCCATCGAGGCCATTTGCCCTTTCATGTGGGCGATATTGGAGTACGTCCATTCGGCAGGGGGAATGCCATGTGCCATTGCGGCGTTTTCCGCAGGCATACCGAAAGCGTCCCATCCCATCGGCATCAGGACGTTGTAACCGTTCATGCGCAGATAGCGGTACATCACGTCGTTAATCGTATAGTTGCGGACGTGTCCCATATGCAGCCGGCCCGATGGGTATGGCAACATGGAGCAGGCGTAAAACTTGCCTTTCGGGAAACGGGGATCGTTCTCGACAGTTTTATATGCCCCGGTGGATTCCCAGTGTTCTTGTGCAGTTTTTTCTACTTCTGCATGGTTGTATCTGTCTTGCATGATGGCTATCGATAGGAAAATTTAAGGTTCGTTCTTTGACGGAAGACCATATGATAATACGAGTAGCACGATATGCCACTCATTCCGGAATATTTACATGGTATTGACGCGCATTCCGTTGAAAATACGCATTGTATTCCATTCATTACCGAAAACGAATTTCGGTAATGAATGAAAAAACGGCATGAGGCATTACTTCAGGCCGAGTACGTCCTGCATATCGAAAAGGCCGTTTTTCTTGTCGGCTATAAACCGGGCCGCTCTCAAGCTGCCCTGGGCATAAGTCGCACGGCTTGCGGATTTGTGTGTGATTTCAATGCGTTCGCCGGTGCCGGCAAAAAGAACGGTATGGTCGCCGACAATGTCGCCGCCACGTATGGTGGAAAAACCGATGGTTGATGGATCGCGTTCCCCGGTAATGCCTTCACGTGAATAAACGGCGCATTCTTTCAGGTCACGACCGATGGCATTGGCGATAACCTCGCCCATTTTCAGTGCCGTTCCAGATGGGGCATCAACCTTGTGTCGGTGATGCGCTTCAATCACTTCAATGTCATAACCTTCAGCAAAATTTTTTGCTGCCATTTCCAGAAGTTTCATCGTCACATTAACGCCAACACTCATGTTCGGAGCAAAGACGACGGCAATCGTTTCCGCCGCTTTGGCAATAGCCTTTTTCCCTGCCTCATCGAAGCCGGTGGTTCCGATAATGACCTTGATATTGTTTTTGACACAATAATCCAGATGTTCAAGCGTTCCCTCAGGACGGGTGAAATCGATGAGAAAATCAGCGTCTTTCAATGCTTTCGACATGTCCGATTCAATGGTGACACCGGTTTTCTCACCAAGGAACATCCCGGCATCATTACCCAGATTGGCGGAATTCGGCACATCAAGTGCACCGGACAAAACAGCATCGTCCGCTTTCAGGACAGCCTCGATCAACATATGGCCCATACGGCCATTTGCACCAGCAATAGCGATTTTCATTTTACTCATTGAATATTTCCGATCAATTGATCATTCGGAGAAGCAGGCAGCATTTTGCCTGTCCTGCTTGGGATACTGATTGGCTCGAATGACTTTATATTGTTTTTTGGTGATGACGTGTCATCGTCGGTGGAATCCGTTTGAACCGTCTTTGCTTTTTCAGGACGCTTCATGCGCGTAGCATTTTGGGATGCCGCAGTTGTTTCGGCAGATCTGGCAGGTTCGGAAACCTTGACGGGTTCAGAAACTTCAGAAACTTTGACAGGTTCGGAAACTTTGACAGGTTCGGAAACCGTGACAGGTTCGGAAACTTTGACAGGTTCGGAAACCGTGACAGGTTCAGAAACTTTAACGGGTTCGGAAACTTTGGCAGGTTCAGGTGTGCTGACAGGTTTATCCGACGCAATGAAAGAGGAGGAATCTTTTGGTTGCTGTGAAGAATTTTCCTTTTCAGTTACAGCAGGCGCTTTTCCGGATGTCTTGTATGCGTCATCAGATGAACTCTTTTTCGCTTTTTCTGTCGGAACCTTGTCTCCGGCGATGTGCGACAGGTATTCTGCCTCATCAGGCAAATTGTCATTCTGGATGCGGTCGACGAGGTTTTCATTGAAGAAAATGGTGACCCTGTTTGTCGTTACCGCGCCATTTGGTTTTTGAAGCCTGAAGAGGTAATCCCAACGGTTCCCATGGAACATGTCGGTCAATAATGGTGTTCCCAGGACGAACTTGACTTGTTCTTTTGTCATGCCCGGTTTTAATTTGGACAGCATTTCAGACGATACGAAGTTACCTTGCTGGACATCGACTTTGTATGGCGTCAGTTTGCTTATCCATTTTCTCATGCCGGTCGGTTGCCTGTTCAGGTCGTTTTCGTTTTCGCTGACCAGTTCGACGTCGGATCGGGTAACGGCAGGTTTCGCTTTTTTCGGTTCAGGTTTATCTGCTTCAATTGTTTTGACAGGTTTTTCATCTGTTGTTGCCGATACAACAGGTTTTTCCTTTTTTGGCTGTTCGACTTCGTCAATCAGGGGATTCTTTGAAGCACAACTGATCAGCAGGACAGTTGTTGATGTAAGCAGTGCAGGTGTGCGAATGAACCGCCACAGGCTGGCTATTTTGGTATGCATTACGAAGTTCGATCCTAGTAGCAATTATTGAGCAGATTAAACAAACACTATATGATAAAGCAGATATTAATACAGAACCAATTCAGAAATTCATATCATTCTCAAAACAATGAGCAATAATCCTGCCGAATTGAAAGCAACAGGTCTTAAAGCGACTCTCCCCCGATTGAAAATCCTCGAGATTTTTCAAAAGAATTCCGTGCGCCATTTAAGCGCGGAAGATATTTACCGTTTGCTTATATCGGAAAACCTCGAAATCGGACTGGCAACGGTTTATCGGGTTCTCACGCAATTTGAACAGGCTGGGATATTATCACGAAATTATTTTGAAACCGGCAAAGCCGTGTTCGAATTGAACGAAGGTTCGCATCATGACCATATCGTTTGTATTGATTGCGGCCGGGTCGAAGAGTTTCAGGACGATGAAATCGAAAAACGGCAATATGAAATTGCTGACAAGCTCGGTTTCGAAATCGTCGATCATACTCTGGCGATTTACGGACGTTGTGGTTGTGTTAACACGGAAGGCAAGTCTCGGAAATAGACGGATCCCGTGTCGTTCTTTTGACTGGAAGATAAAAAGGCCGCTTGATAGCGGCCTTTTTCATGTCGTCAGGATGCAGGGGAAGCCGTTTTTTTAGGCTCCGGGTATTCAAAGTTTTTTGCCAGTGCGTGATAAAGAGGAACAGGTGTCACGAGCTTCGAAACATAACTGGCCAGCAATGCCGCTGTCATCAATGAAAACAGCATATGACTGCTTCCTGTCATTTCCATTGTGATGATAAAAGAGGTCAGGGGGGATCGCGTTACACCGGAAAGATAGGCTGCCATTACCAGAATAATGATGGCGCCATGAGGAGCCAGGCCTGGAAAGAGCGCGAATATATTGTCTCCAATGCCCGCTCCAACCGACAATGTTGGCGCAAACAATCCTCCCGGAATGCCGCTTAAGGTTGAAACGAGCGTGGCAAGGAATTTGGCGATACCATAAAACCACACGAGAACGTTCGCATCGCTTTCAAGTGTCATACGGGTAGGCTGGTAGCCGGTGCCATAGACCAGACCGTCGGTTATCAAACCGAGGATGGCCACGATGAGGCCGCAGGCAGCTGCAAACATGACGGGATGGGCACGTACGATCTGTTTGACTCTTTCGGGAGGAGTGACGGAAATTTTCTGGACGATCAGGCTGAATAGGCCACCCGTTATTCCTCCTGCGATGCCGCATACAAGAACGGCCGGAACGTTACCCAGCAAAGTCATGGTCGCTTCAGTTTTGCCGAAATAAGTGTAATTGCCCACACAGGCAATCGAGACAAGACCGGAAAGAATGACCGTTAACAATGTCGAACTGTGGGCCTTGAAAACATACTTTTTGGTCAGTTCTTCCATGGCGAACATGATGCCGGCCAAGGGTGTGTTGAAAGCGGCTGCGATACCGGCCGCACCACCGGCGAGAGCCAATGTACGCCGCTGTTCAGCCGTTTTTAAAGTACCGTATCCATAGAAAGCGTGCATGATGGACGCGCCTACCTGAACCGTCGGTCCTTCCCTTCCGATGGATGCGCCGATGGTCAAGCCGCCTAACAGCATGGCTATTTTCCCGAAAAGGATTTTCAGCGAAAGAAGATTGCTTTTCTTGGTGTGATCGGCATCGTCGATCACAGCGATCGTCTGGGGGATTCCGCTTCCTTGCGTACCGGGAAAAAAACGTCTCGAAATATAGACGATCAGGGCAAAGCCTGCAGGCATGTAAAAAAGCGCTGCCCAGGGAACATTTCTCACGATCCATTGATTGAGTCCAAACACATAGTCGCTCGATGTTGCCATGCCGACGCCTGCGAGACCGATAAGGACAGGTGCAAGAATCCAGGCGCAGGTACGCCGCCAGTAACGGGCTGTTTTTTGAACGAGTACTCTTTTGGTCGGGTGATGATCGAATGGATGGAATGACATGATGAACTAGTAATCAACAGTTTTGCGTATTATTATATTTGGGCAAATATATTTCAAGCTTATCCGTAAATTCAGGGCACTTTTTATGAAGAGAAAACCGAAATTGGCCGAAGTGCGTTCCGATGGGCTCTCTCATCTGGATATCCTTCAGAAATTCCGGATTATTGTGAGTGCAGCACAAAAGTATTCCCAGCGTGTTGAAAAACAGCTGGGAGTGACTGGCGCACAACTCTGGATCATGAAAGAGATTGATGTGATGCCGGGTTTGCGCGTCGGGGAAGTGGCAAAAAAACTGGCGATTCACCAGACGACAGCCAGTAACCTGCTCGATGCGCTTGAAAAGAAAGAAATGATTTGCAAGACCCGTCTGGCGACGGATCAGCGGATTGTCAATCTGACGCTTACTGACAAAGGACGGGCCGTGTTGCAAAAGGCTCCGGAACCGGTCAGGGGATTGTTGCCTGAAGCCTTGTCACAAATGACAGGTGATGATCTCTCCCGTGTCGGTGAAGGCATGGATGTCCTGTTGAAAAGTATTGCCCAGGTGGATGAAGAATTTGCCTTGCAGCCGTTGCCGTTTACGATGTAAAAAAGCCTGCAGAATTGCCTGCAGGCTTTTTAGGTAATACGGGTTACAAAGGGGAATTACATCATTCCGCCCATGCCTCCCATTCCACCCATACCGCCCATGCCACCCATATCAGGTGCAGGTTTGTCTTCAGGGATGTCATAGATCATGCAATCCGTGGTCAGCATCAGGGATGCGATGGATGCGGCATTCTGCAGTGCAGAACGGGTTACCTTGGCTGGATCGACAACACCCATTTCAACCATGTCGCCATAAGTACCGTTAGCAGCGTTGTAACCGAAGTTACCGGAACCTTCCATGACCTTGTTGACAACGACGGAAGCTTCTTCGCCGGCATTATGGACGATCATGCGCAGTGGTTCTTCAACGGAACGCATGACAATATTGATACCGGCCTGCTGATCGGCATTGTCAGCCGTGACTTTGGCGTTTGCACGGGCACGCAAGAGGGCAACACCGCCACCAGGAACGATACCTTCTTCAACGGCAGCGCGGGTTGCATGCAATGCATCTTCAACACGGGCTTTCTTTTCCTTCATTTCGACTTCGGTAGCAGCACCGACCTTGATAACGGCAACACCGCCGGCCAGTTTGGCAATGCGTTCCTGCAGTTTTTCCTTGTCGTAGTCGGAGGTTGCTTCTTCCATCTGTACGCGGACCTGTTTGACGCGTGCCTCAATGGCATCAGCCTGTCCTGCGCCGTCGATAATGGTGGTGTTTTCCTTGTTGACTTCAATACGTTTTGCCTGGCCGAGTTGTTCCAGCGTGACGTTTTCCAGGGTCAGGCCGACTTCTTCAGCAATAACCTGTCCACCAGTCAGGATAGCGATGTCTTCCAGCATGGCTTTGCGGCGGTCGCCGAAACCAGGAGCCTTGACGGCACAGGTTTTCAGGATGCCACGGATGTTGTTGACAACCAGGGTAGCCAGTGCTTCGCCTTCGATGTCTTCAGCGATGATCA
>JAEYIG010000010.1 GCA_023409175.1 Pseudomonadota bacterium | reverse complement strand
GGCCGTAAGACTTGGAAATCAGGCGCGGGTCACAGATCATCAGGACACCCTTGTCCCGCTCGTCACGGATCAGGCGTCCCGCTCCCTGTTTCAGGCTCATGATCGCTTCCGGCAGCTGGAAATCCATGAAACCATTGCCGCCATCCTTTTCCAGCGCCTTGATCCGGGCGGACAGGACAGGATCGTCAGGGGGCGCAAAAGGCAGCTTGTCCACGACAACCACAGACAGGGCATCCCCCCGGACGTCGACACCCTCCCAGAAACTCTGGCTACCGACCAGCACGCCATTGCCCGAACGGCGGAACCGTTCCAGCAAATCCGTCTTGCCCGATTCACCCTGCACAAACAACGGGAACGCCAATCCCTTGTCCTTGAAAATCTCCCTCAGGCGTTCGGCAATCCGGTTCACGGCCCTGAGCGTCGTACAGAGGATAAACGCCCCACCGCCTGCCGCCTCGATCAGGGGCATCGCCGCCTCGATCACGGCATCGGAATAATCCGGCGATTGTGGCAACGGCATCGTTTTGGGTACGTAAAGCAGAGCGTGCTCGCCATAATTGAAGGGGCTCGGCCATGTCTTCGATTCCGCTTCCGACAAACCCATCCGGGAAGAGAAATACGTGAAATCCTGCTTGATCGCCAATGTCGCCGACGTGAAAATCCATGCGCGGGGCGTGCCTTCCCGCTGCTTGTTGAAGACTTCCGCAATCGACAAAGGCGTCAGGTGCAACTGGAGCGACAGGCCGAACGTCTCCACCCACAACACGTCGTCGGTCTTTTCCTCACCCTTTGCCAGCGCCAGCCACTTGCGGATGAACGCCCCCATTTCGGCTGAGCGCATCCGGCAGGTTTCCAGCAATTCGGAACGCTGTGCCTGTGCTTTCAGGGGTTCGTTCAACTCCCGCAAGGCGGTTTCCAGTGTCTCGACTGCTGCGATGAACCTGTCCTGTTTGGCGATCTGGTGAACGGCCTGTCGCGACATCCCTTCCGGCAGCGTCAGCCGCAATTCCTTGGACGCCTTGTCCAGTCTGCCGACCAGATCGACCCAGTCAGCCCCATCACGCGCCTGCGAGAGGCCTTCCACCTGTGTATCGCGGCACAATTCATGGATCTGGCTGGTCGAAAGGAATTCGCCGAAAAACGTCGTCGCCGTATCAGGCAACTGGTGCGCCTCGTCAAAAACGACCGTATTCGCCATCGGCAACAATTCCGCGACACCCGTATCCTTCAGGACCAGATCGGCAAAAAAGAGATGGTGGTTCACCACCACCACGTCTGCCTGCTGCGCCGCCTTACGTGCCTTCATGACGAAGCAATCCTGATAATGCGGACATTCGGCACCGGGACAGTTTTCCTTCGTCGAGGTCACCAGCCCCCAGATCGACGCCGTTTCCGGCACGCTCGCCAGATCGGACTTGTCTCCCGTATCCGTCATTTGGGCGAACTTGACGATATCGCGCAGGTACACCGTATCCATTTTCGTCGCCATGCGCCCGTATTCGGCCGTCCGCGCCAGATGCAAATGGCAGACATAATTGGAACGCCCTTTCAAAAGCGCCACCGTGACCGGCGACACCAGCGCCTTCCTGACCGTCGGGATGTCACGCAGGAAAAGCTGGTCCTGCAGATTGCGCGTCCCGGTAGAGATGATCACCTTCCCGCCCCACATGAGCGCAGGCACCAGATAGGCGAACGTCTTTCCCGTTCCTGTCCCGGCTTCCGCGACGAACGTCTCGCACCGCACAATCGCCTTCGCAATTGCCTGGGCCATCTCAAGCTGCATCGGCCTTCCGTTATAGCCATCGACGACCTTCGCAAAAGGGCCGTCCGACCCCATCAGGCGAACGAGATCCTCCTCATACACCTTGAGGTCATCGGAATAAACGAGATGAGCCGGGGAATCCGAATCCAAAAAAAACGCTCCAGGAACTGTCGGGAAAACCTGTCCTTTCCCCAAAAACGAAGAGAATGTGACAGGCATGAAATAACAGCAGCCATTTTACCCCACTGTCCCGGCATACGCCTCCCACATTTGCGTGCCGAAAACAGATACTCCGGCTTCAGGATAGGGAAACTTGCCAAAATATCATCCAGAATGTTTCAGAAAAACAATGACTTGCGGAAACCGGAAGGCCCTGCATGGTTCACAGAAGAAAGTTTCCGGATGAACAGGGTGGCTTATTGCAATTCCTTGCAGTTCCTGTCCCGGACCGGATGAGCAAGCGTTGGGGATTTCCGGGCAATGACATCCGAACAGGCGTACGGACTTTACCGGGAGAATGTGATTTCGCCTCCTTTTCGTTCCTTTCCATACCCTTCTCACGGGTCGGCCTCATCCGGCCTGAAAAAATCCTTGTTTTTCTCCTTCACCTTTCTCGAACGGTATTAAAAAACATCAAACCGTTGATACGGCATTCCCCTAAGCTTTGGGATATGTGTTTTGCCGTTTGATTTTCGAGCTCACGCAAAAAATCCGTCTCCATCCCCTGAAAGCAGAAAATGAAAAAGACCCGTTACTGTATCCTCCTCCCGCTGGCGCTCCTTTTCGGTTGCACGACCGTACAGGATTTCCGGGAAATGACGCCTGACCAGAGGGCAAAGGCCGTCTGCGAACAGGACGAAACCGTCAGGCGCCTCAAAAACCAAAGGAACGACGTGGCATGGAATATCGAATCCGCACAGGAAGAGATGCTCAGGGGCTATACGTTTGACGAGGGTTGCCAGCCATTTGCCTCCGCTTCCGGCAATTTCGACAACAATCCGGGACCGTATTGCTACAACTTCATGAGGCCGGACAATCCGGCCGCACAAAAGGGACAGCTCGAAAACTGGAAAGCAACGCAAAACAGGCTGGACGAAGCCCTGAAGGCTGCCTGGGAATCCTGCTATGCCCGTGTATTGAAAATGTCGCCTGAGGAGGCTTTCGCCCATTACTGACCGGCAAAATCCGGCAACACCTGCGCCCCTCAAGCCGGAAGCCTTAATGCCGATAAGGCCGCCTGCCGACCATAACGGTTTCAGAATTTCATGACCGTCCCGTTCAAGTCCTGAAGGAAGCTGGCGTATTCCTTTTCCGTAATGGGCCGTCCCGTCGTCAATACCCTCAAAGGATGCGCCTTGAATCCCTTCCGGTAAGGAGGATGGAAATGCGGATGGGGATTCTCGTGAAACCCGCATTTTCTGTAAAACCCGAGACGGGCTTTTGACACCTCATCCATAACCGGGTCGATTTCAAGCAAGACCCTTTTGGGACATTCGGAGATGAAACCGGACAGGAGGCGGCTTCCATATCCCTGTCCCCTCAGTTCACGGTTGATGGCGCAGTGTTCGATATAGACATAATCGCCGAATTCCCAGTACGCGACAAACCCGATCAAAACGGCATCCTCTTCATACGCCACCATATGATAATTCGCTGACGAAAAAGCGCATTCCTGCTGCGCTTCAGTCCTCTGTTCGAATATCGGGAAACTCTGCGAATAAAGTTCCCTGACCACTCCATGCAATGGGTGGCGACACTGCGTCACACGTGTCTTCATCATCCTGGCAATCTTTTTTTCATCGTTCTTTCATTCAACATCCACGTCGGGCTTTCGCTGGCGCATGAAAAACCCGCCGATGCACCAGACGATGTAGACGAAAACCAGATACATGACCCATCCCTGAAAGTGCAACCAGATCACGATTCCCGTCGCAAACAAAATGGCGGCCGTCAGGGCAATCCCCTGACCGATCCGGGCTGCCAGCCGCTTCTTGCCGCCCCACACCCTCGGACGGAAGACCCAGTCGACCGGAACGACAAACGCATTTGCAAGCAGGATCGAATAAGACATGTATTCATGCTTCACCCCGAAAGCGATACACATCACGGCGACCGCCCCGATCATCGCCCCATGATACAGGCGCCCGGAAAACGTGGAAGAACTCGTCGGCATGTCCGTCGCCATGAAAATGGCGCCGAGCAGGACGCCTCCCAGCGAGAAACGGTAATCCCCATCCGGTAGCAACAGGAAAAGCACCGTAAACGTCACCGTCAGCGCGACGGGAATGTGCCAGCTGATCCGGTTGCGCAAGAGCAGGAACAGGCCGCCAAGGACCAGCAGGACAACCGAATATTCCCCAATGGCGCCACTCCCCCTGAAAAGCAGGCTGTCCGCAAACGCGTCAGGGAACCAGTCCAGACGGGCGACATTGACGGCCTCATGGTGGTACCAGATCGTGCCGGACGTCATGACCGCCGGGAAAAACACGGTCATGAACTCCCTGCCCACCAGAGCCGGATTGAAACGGTTACGCCCCAGCCCACCTGCAAGCAATTTGCCGAACAATACGGCCATTGCGCCTCCAAAAGCCACCACGTACAAAGGCGTAAACGGAGCCAGCGTACAGGCCAGGAGGGTTCCCGTCACAAGCGACGACCCATCGGCAACGCCATCGGTCTTGCCAAGATAAAGCCTTGAAAACAGGAATTCGGTTGCCACAGCACTCCCGCACGACACGAGAATGACGAGCACCGGTTCCATGCCGAACGCGACCCATGCCATGAAACAGACCGGCAAAAGCGCAAACAGCACGTCCGCCATGATCTTCTGGACAGAATCCGCCGTACGGACAAAAGGCGGGATCAGCTTTGGCGACAGGCTCATGATCCGTTCCTCTCACGCAATTGGCGTTTGCCTGCGAAAATCGACGCCATCAGCGGCACATTGGAGGGACAGGCCGATTCACACGCTCCGCACTCCACACAAAGCCCCAGCTGGTAACGGTGCAACATGGCAGGTTTGCCACGCCGCCAGCCTTCGGCATACTTCAGCGGCATCAGCCGCATGGGACAGGCGTCGATGCAACGGCCGCAGCCGATACAGTTTTCCCGCTTCACGTCTGCCCGCAGGAACACAAGCACCCCGTTCGTCCCCTTTGTCACAGGCGACGACCAGTCCGTCACATGCCGCCCCATCATCGGGCCGCCCAGAACGACCGTATGCCTTTCCGGGGAAATCCCGAGCCGGGACAGAAGATATCCCACCGGCGTACCGACCGGCACGTCGACATTGCACGGATGCTCCACTCCCTCCCCGGAAACCGTCACAATGCGCGAGACGACCGGCACCCTTTGCGCCAGCGCCTGATACGCGGCATACACCGTCGCGACATTGCTGACGACAATCCCTTCCTCCGTGGCATGAGTCGGAGGCGCCATCTCGATCCCCGTCACGGTGCGGATGAGTTGCCACTGGCTGCCCTGCGGATAAGCGCCCGACACCACCTGGACGCGGATCCCTGCATAACGGGCTTGTTTCAGAAAAGGCGCGAACACGGCTTCCAGTTCCCGGTTTTTGTCCTCGATCGCAATCACGGTTTCGGCCGCCTGCAAAAGCCTGTTGACGAGCCGGATGCCTTCGAAAAAGGCTTCGGTGCGCTCATGCATAAGGGCATAATCCGCTGTCAGGCAAGGCTCGCATTCCACCCCGTTAATGATGAACGTCCTGACGCCTTCCCCTGCGACACGGTATTTTTTTGCCGCCGGGAACTGTGCGCCACCGGCACCGACAATCCCGGCCGCTTCAATCGCCTGCAAAATGGCTTCATCATCTGCCCCGTCCGGCAATGCATCCGGCAAATCGGTGCAGCTTTCCTGAAAATCGTTTTTCAGGATGAGCATCGGAACCTTTCCTTCCGCTCCCGTATTTTCTTCATCCCCGGGAAAATCCCTGACCCCGACCACCTCACCCGAGACAGGGGCATGCACGTTCGCGGAAAACTCATCCGAGACTTCCGCAACCAGCTGGTATTTCAATACCCTCTCACCTTCACGGACGACAGGTTTGGCAAAATGGCCGCGATAAGCCGACAGCGGGACATACAGGAACGGTGCATCCGGCAACCGCCTGATTCGCGTCCCCTTCGACATTTCCACCAAAGCCGTTTCCCTTTCCCAACTCATACTCATACCGGCACCTCCCAGTCCGCCAGGAAACCCGCAGACATCGTGATCTTCCCTTCCCCGTCCATCAGAAACCCCTCAATGGGAAACTCCTTTTGCAAACCCGCCATCTTTTCCAGAAAGCCCGCAGGCGATTCATTGAACAGCCCCGTCGATACCATATCGCCCAGCATCGCGCTTTCCGTCACGACCCCGACCATGCGGTTGGCCGACGGGTAACCCGTCTGCGGATTGAGGATATGCCCGTAACGCGTGCCGCCGATCTCGACAAAACTGTCACCCTGTGCCGACGTCGAATAAACGGAATCGGCAATATCCAGCGTGAAAAGCGGATCATCCGTCCCCGGCACATCGACGGCAACCTGCCATTCGGGATGTTCCGGATTGTTGATCGCCGCCATCGTACTGCCACCGGCATTCACGATCGCGTCCGTGATATTCATCTCCCGCATCTTCCCGACCAGCCTGTC
>JAEYIG010000092.1 GCA_023409175.1 Pseudomonadota bacterium | reverse complement strand
TGGGCATTCAGTTTGGCTGGCACATTCATTGATTCTTCCAGATGGTTTCATAAACAATAGAGGGGTGCCATTATAGCAGCGGACAGGGGAACCATCTTCCCCAAGTTCGGGTTAAACTACAAACTTGTGCGATTTGATAAGCCTTGCAATTTGAAAACCAGACCATATATTCTGGGAAACAAAAGAAAACGAAATTATTCAGCAGTCCATCAATCATCACAGGAATTCAAATGGAACAATTTCATGGGACAACCATCGTATCGGTCCGGCGCGGAAGCACCGTCGCTCTGGGAGGGGATGGTCAGGTCACACTCGGCAATATCGTTATCAAGGGAAGCGCAAGAAAAGTCCGCAAGCTCTATAACGGTCGCGTACTGGCCGGCTTTGCAGGCGGTACAGCTGATGCGTTTACCTTAATCGAACGTTTTGAAGCAAAACTCGAAAAGCATCAGGGCAACCTTCTCCGCTCCTCCGTCGAATTGGCAAAGGACTGGAGAACGGATCGTATGCTGCGCCGCCTCGAGGCCATGTTGCTGGTCGCCGACAGGGAGGCCACGCTGGTCATCACCGGAAACGGTGACGTTTTGGAACCTGAAGAAGGGGTCGGAGCCATCGGATCAGGCGGGGCATATGCCCAATCCGCAGCTCTCGCTCTGGTGCGCAATACCGATTTGCCCCCCGCTGACATTGTCGGCAAAGCCCTCGAGATCGCTGGCGACCTGTGTATCTATACGAACAAGTCGCACATCATCGAAACACTGGATTAATCACTCATTTTCAGAAATCTATTTTTTCTGCAGAAAACCTATCATGAATTTAACCCCGGAACAGATTGTCACTGAACTCGACAAACACGTTGTCGGCCAGTCCAAAGCAAAACGTGCCGTTGCCATCGCACTGCGCAACCGCTGGCGACGCCAGCAGGTCGAGGAACCTCTTCGGCATGAAATCACCCCTAAAAACATCCTGATGATCGGCCCGACCGGTGTCGGCAAGACTGAAATCGCAAGAAGGCTCGCCCGTCTGGCCGAAGCCCCTTTCATCAAAATCGAAGCGACCAAGTTCACTGAAGTCGGTTACGTCGGGCGAGACGTCGACACCATCATTCGTGACCTCGTCGATATCAGCATCAAACAGACCCGCGAGGCGGAAATGAAAAAGGTCCGCACCAAAGCCATCGACGCTGCCGAAGACCGGGTATTGAACATCCTGATCCCTCCTCCGAGAGATTTCGGGTTCAGCTCGAACGAACCTCACACGTCTTCTGGCGAAAATACGCGGCAGGTGTTCCGCAAGAAACTGCGTGAAGGCAGTCTTGACGACAAGGAAATCGAAATCGAGGTCGATGAATCCGGCCCGCATATGGAAATCATGGCACCCCCGGGCATGGAAGAAATGACGGAGCAGATCAAGTCCATGTTTTCCGGTATGGGTGCCGGCAGGAAGAAAAGCAGGAAAGTCAAAGTTCGCGAGGCGATCAAGTTACTGATCGAAGAAGAAGCCGCCAAGCTTCTCAACGAAGACGACCTTCGCCAGAAAGCCATCACGAACGCGGAACAGAACGGCATCGTCTTTCTGGATGAGATCGACAAGATCGCTTCCCGCTCGGAAACCGGCGGGGCCGATGTGTCGCGTGCCGGGGTCCAACGCGACCTGCTGCCTCTGATCGAAGGAACGACCGTCAATACAAAATACGGCATGATCAAAACCGACCATGTCCTGTTCATTGCATCGGGCGCATTCCAGCTGTCCAAACCCTCCGACCTGATTCCGGAACTGCAGGGACGACTGCCGATCAGGGTAGAGCTGGAGTCCCTCTCCATTGAGGACTTTGAACAGATACTGACCAGTACGGAAGCCAGCCTGATCTCGCAATACAAGGCATTACTCGCAACCGAAGGCATGCAGCTGGAATTCGACGATGAAGCCATCAGACGGCTTGCCGAAATCTCCCATACAGTCAATGAACGCACCGAAAACATTGGCGCACGCCGGCTTTATACGGTCATGGAAAGATTGCTGGAAGAAATTTCGTTCACCGCGGCCAATTACAACGGAACGCTCACGATAGACAAGGCCTACGTCAACGAAAGGCTGGAAGCCTTATCCACGGATGAGGACTTGTCCCGTTACGTACTCTAAGACTTTCCGGCATTGAGCAAACAAAAAAGGCGGCGCTTTTGCATGAAAGCACCGTCTTTTTTTTACTTGACCCAGACGATGACGTCTTCCGGAGGCTGCCGCGTCTTTTCAGCCGGGTCTTTCAACCTGTAGCCGAACGCGACCATCACACCCAATCCGAACTGGCCATTATCGGTCAGGCCGTTTTTCTCCAGCACTTCTTCAACCGCCGCCATATTGCCACCTTCGATGGCACAGGAATCGATTTTCAAAAGGGCAGCTGTCGTCATCATATTGCCCAGTGCGATATACGCCTGCTTGACGGCCCAGTCGAACAAGGCCCTTGATGTGGCACTGATACCGTTTTCTTCCAGAAACTGGCGGAAACGTTCCCTCTTCATTTCTGCCGTTTCTGCCGGAAGATGCTGAATGTCCTTCATCATGTGCGTAATGAAAGGTGAATCGTGACGCATCCCGTCCTTGCGGCACAGGATGGCAACGAAATGGCTGGCCGTCGGCAATTGTCCCTGTGCGCCCCACGCCACAGGTTTCAGCTCCTCTCTTAATTCCCTGTTCTGGATAACGACAAAACGCCAGGGTTCAAAACCGAAAGAACTGGGCGAAAGCCTGCCGGACTCCAGAATGACGTTGAAATCCTTTTCATTGATCTTTTTTGACTCATCGAACTTCTTGGTAGCATGACGGAACCTGAATGCATTCAGAATATCTTCACGGGAAACCATAGCACCTCCGTATCATTTGAATTGATCTGTTATCGAAAAACCGGGAACCCCGCTCATTGCGCGGCTTTATTTGAAATAAAAAAAGCGCATCCAAAAAAGATGCGCTTTCAATAAGGGCCGAACTGTTCGAATCCTTATTTGGCGTTCCAGAGCGCCTGTGCCGTATCCAGCATACGGCAGGAGAAGCCCCATTCATTGTCATACCAGGAGAGAACCTTGACCAGTGAACCGCCGATAACGCGGGTCTGGGTCGAATCGAAAATGCTGGAAGCCGGATTGTGATTGAAGTCTGTCGATACAAGCGCTTCGGTATTGTATTCGAGAATGCCTTTCAGCTTGCCTTCGGACGCGGCCTTCATGATCTTGTTGATTTCATCAACACTGGTATTACGTGAAGCATTGAACGTCAAATCGACAACGGAAACGTTGATGGTCGGGACGCGAACGGCAAACCCGTCCAGTTTGCCGTTCAATTCAGGCAGGACAAGGCCGACAGCAGCGGCAGCGCCCGTTTTGGTCGGAATGATGTTCAGGGCTGCGGCGCGCGCACGTCTCGGATCGTTGTGATAAACGTCAGTCAGCACCTGATCGTTGGTATATGAGTGAATGGTCGTCATCAGGCCGTCAACGATGCCAAGGCCTTCATTCAAGGCCATTGCCAGCGGAGCCAGGCAATTCGTCGTACAGGATGCATTGGAAATGACCGTATCACTGGCTTTCAGAATGTTCTGGTTGACGCCGAAGACAACGGTCGCATCGACATCCTTGCCACCCGGAGCGGAAATGATGACTTTCTTGGCGCCCGCACGGATATGCGCGGAAGCGGCTTCCTTGGTCGTGAAAAAACCGGTGCATTCCATGACGATATCGACGTTCAGTTCTTTCCATGGAAGATTTTCAGGATTGCGGTCACCAACCACACGGATCCTGTCGCCATTGACGATCAGGTAGTCGCCATCAACAGACACTTCAGCAGGAAATTTGCCATGAGCGGTATCGTATTTGGTCAGGAGAGCAATAGTGTCGATATTGCCCGGATTGTTGATGGCAACAATTTCAATATCGTGATGCTTGCCGTATTCATAATGAGCGCGAAGAACGTTTCTGCCGATACGGCCATAACCATTGATTGCCACACGGATAGTCATAAATTAGCTCCTGA
>JAEYIG010000076.1 GCA_023409175.1 Pseudomonadota bacterium | reverse complement strand
GACCGCATCAGTGTCATGACCCGTGTCGATTACCGTGCGGGCAAGGAATCCCGCCTGAAAAGCAAGGTCACCGCAGTCGAGGAAAAACTGGGACGCGAAGTCACCAAGAAACAATAAGCCGGAGTTTCAACCATGAAAAAAGCATGGGCAACACCCATGCTTTTTTCGTATCCGGGAACCGGCAATGATGCCCGTTTTACGGTTTCTTTTGCGAGTCGATGATTTTCATCGCACCGGCGATAAGTCCGCCGATATCGCTCAGGTTGGACGGTACGATGATCGAATTGTTGGTTTTCGCCAGTTTTTCGAAAGCGCCCACATACTGTTCCGCCACTTTCAGGTTCACGGCATCCTGGCCGCCCTGCTCGCTGATCGCGAGTCCGACCTTGCGCAAGGCTTCCGCGTTCGCGTCGGCAATCGCCTTGATGGCTTCCGCCTCACCCTGCGCGCGGTTGATCGCCGCCTGTTTTTCGCCTTCGGATTTGGCGATCTCCGCCTCGCGCTGGCCGTCGGCGATGTTGATCTGTTCCTGTTTGCGGCCTTCGGACGCGGCGATCAGGGCACGTTTTTCACGTTCGGCCGTGATCTGTGCCTGCATGGCCTGCAGAATGGCGGCAGGTGGCGTCAGGTCCTTGATTTCATAACGCAGGACTTTTACGCCCCAGTTCTGCGCCGATTCGTCGATGGCGCTGACCACGCAGGTATTGATGTAATCGCGTTCCTCGAACGTCTTGTCCAGTTCCAGCCGGCCGATGACGGAACGCAGGGTCGTTTGCGCCAGCTGCGTGATCGCGGCGATGTAATTGGATGAACCGTAAGAAGCACGCATGGCGTCGGTGATCTGGAAATACAGGATACCGTCCACCTGCAACTGGGTATTGTCCTTCGTGATACAGATCTGCGAAGGCACGTCCAGCGGGATTTCCTTCAGGCTGTGCTTATAGGCGACCCGGTCGATGAACGGGACGACGATATTCAGTCCCGGAGCCAGAGTGCCATGATATTTGCCCAGACGTTCAACGACCCATGCATGCTGCTGGGGGACGACGTTGACGGACTTGACCACGAAAATGACGATGATCAGTAAAAAAACAAGAACTAAGAACATGGATTCCAATTGATTACCCGTTAGTTAATAATTAAGGAAAATCACTCGCGACCATTGTCGACGAGAAGCGTCGCACCCCGTATTTCGCGAATGACGAATTGTCCAGCCCTGGGTTCGCCTTCCGGCAAAAGCTCGACGTCCCAAAGCGCGCCACGATAATTGACCCGAGCCTTGAAGTTCCCGTTATCCGGCTTCTCCCACTCACTGACGTCAACCGTCTGCCCGATATCGAGCAAAACGGCAGGATTGCGTTGTGCATCCGGTTTGTGGAATACCCTGCTTCTCTTCAGGATCAGCGTGACCAGGACGCCGACAACCCCGGCGACAATGAACTGGACAAACAGGTTGGCGCCCGTCATTGCCGTAAGGCCACCGGCACCGAACCCGATGGCAATCATCAGCAGGTAAAACGTTCCGGTAAAAATTTCCATGGCTACCAGCACACCGGCAACGGCCAGCCAAATCATCCAGTCTGTCATCTATCCTCTTCTGTCGGCAGATTATCTTCGCAACATTATAGGATAGATCGGGAAAACGCAAATCCCGTTACAAGCTGATTCGATTTCATGGGAATCATGAATCAGCCTGCAAGAAAGGATCACGCCGTTTAAACCCTTGTCAACAGCCCTTGATCTGGCTTTCTGCCAGTGTCTGCCAGGTGGAAATGACGGAATCGGGATTTAAGGACATGGAGTCGATGCCCTGTTTCATCAGCCATCTTGCGAAATCCGGATGGTCTGACGGCCCCTGTCCGCAAATGCCGACGTATTTTCCCTGGTTGTTACAGGCGGCAATCGCCCTGGAGATGAGCGCCAGCACGGCAGGATCGCGTTCGTCGAAATCGGCCATCAGCAGTTCAAGGCCGGAATCCCGGTCAAGCCCCAGCGTCAATTGCGTCAGGTCGTTGGAACCGATGGAGAAACCGTCGAACATTTCCAGGAATTCCTCGGCAAGGATCGCATTTGAAGGCACTTCGCACATCATGATGACACGCAAACCGTTTTCGCCGCGACGCAAGCCGTTGACGGCCAAAAGGTCGAGGACTGAACGCGCCTGTTTCAGCGTCCGGACGAACGGCACCATGAGTTCGACGTTAGTGAATCCCATGTCATTGCGGACGCGTTTCATCGCTTCGCATTCCATATTGAACGCTTCGGCAAACGACGGTGCGATATACCGTGAAGCGCCACGGAAACCCATCATCGGGTTTTCTTCTTCCGGTTCGAAACGCGTGCCGCCCATCAGGGTACGGTATTCGTTCGACTTGAAGTCGGACAGGCGGACGATCACCGGCTTCGGCCAGAACGCCGCGGCAATCGTGGCCACGCCTTCAGCCAGTTTCTGGACATAATAGGTGCGCGGATTGGCATAACCGCGCGAGACGGATTCAATCGCCTTTTTCAGGTCGGGATCGACATTCGGATAAGCCAGAATGGCATTCGGATGCACGCTGATCTCATTGATGATGAATTCCAGCCGGGCAAGGCCGACACCGCCATTTGGAACGGATTGCAGTTTGAACGCCAGTTGCGGATTGCCGACGTTCATGGCGATCTTGACCGGAAGGACAGGCAATTCACCGTAGGTGACTTCCTTCTCTTCCATTTCCAGCGTGCCTTCATA
This sequence comes from Pseudomonadota bacterium, assembly GCA_023409175.1. GTDB lineage: Bacteria > Pseudomonadota > Gammaproteobacteria > Burkholderiales > Burkholderiaceae_D > Oxalobacter. Next base: position 6,417 of record JAEYIG010000076.1, on the reverse strand, counting down.
GATGTGTCCGTCTTCGCCTTCCGCACACGATACGGTCACGAGCTGCCCGTCTTTCAGGACTTCGGTCGCGTTGCCGCAGCCGACGACAGCCGGAACGCCGATTTCACGGGCGACAATCGCGGCGTGACAGGTACGGCCTCCCCGGTTCGTGACAATCGCGGCAGAGCGTTTCATGACGGGCTCCCAGTTCGGGTCGGTCATGTCGGCAACAAGGACGTCGCCTTCCTCGACCTTGTCCATTTCGGATGGGTCACGAACGATGCGGACACGCCCGATGCCGATTTTCTGGCCGATCGCACGGCCGGACGCCAGTACCTTGCTCTTGCTTTTCAGCTGGAATACCTGGACGGAGTCGCCCGATTTCTGGGAATTGACCGTTTCAGGGCGCGCCTGAAGGATATACAGTTTGCCGTCGTCGCCATCCTTGCCCCATTCGATGTCCATCGGGCGCCCATAATGTTTTTCGATGATGACGGCGAATTTCGCCAGTTCGATCACGTCGTCGTCGGTAATCGAAAAACGGCGGCGGTCCGCCTCAGGGACGTCAACCGTCTTGACCGGTTCCCTGGCGTCGTTGCTGGTATCGAAAACCATTTCGATCATCTTGGAACCGATCGAACGGCGGATGATCGCCATTTTGCCTTTTTCCAGCATCGGCTTGTGCACGTAGAACTCGTCCGGATTGACCGCACCCTGTACCACCGTTTCACCCAGTCCGTAACTGGAAGTGATGAACACGACATCCGGAAAACCGGATTCGGTATCCAGCGTGAACATGACGCCGGAAGAAGCCAGATCGGAACGCACCATTTTCTGGATACCGGCCGACAGGGCGACTTCGGCATGCCTGAAACCGCGCTGCTGGCGGTAGGAAATGGCACGGTCGTTATACAGGGAAGCGAATACCAGTTTGACGGCGTGCAGCAGCTTGTCTTCGCCGGTAATGTTCAGGTAAGTTTCCTGCTGGCCTGCAAACGAGGCGTCCTGCAGGTCTTCTGCCGTGGCTGAAGAGCGGACGGCAACGGAAAGTTCCCCTGCCGACGCCTTGACCATCTTGCGGTAATGGTCGAGCAGTTCCTCTTCCAGACGGGGCTGCAGGGGCGTCTCGATGATCCATTGCCGGATATCCGCGCCCGCACTGGCCAATGCCCGAACGTCGCTGATATCGACACCGGCCAGCCGGTTCTCGATCCGTCTGGCCAGCGTTTCCCCGCCATCGGCACTGTACGACAGGAAATCCCTGTAAGCCTGCGCCGTTGTGGCAAAACCGCCCGGAACCCTGACGCCCTTTTCCTGAAGCTGGCTGATCATTTCACCAAGGGATGCATTCTTGCCACCGACCGAAGGCACATCCTTCATTCTCAATTCAGTAAACGGGATGACATAAACAGCCTGACCGTTGGATGCGAGTGGCGATGTTTCCGACATGGTGGTCTCCTTGCGCGTAATAAAGGAAGTGGCAATGACACAATTAAAGGGTATTCTGGAAAAACGGCATTAATGTTTTTATTGTACCGCGCCGGGGACTGTGTTTTTCAAAAATTATCTCTACAATAAAAGAAATTCTTCTTCTCTTTGATTATTCTTTTCCGACAGGTTGAAATATGACGACACAACAGGATATCCCAAGCCGTACCGTTTACATTGTCTCTGACGGAACAGGCATCACGGCGGAAGCTCTCGCCCGCTCGGTCCTTTCCCAGTTCAACCTGTCTTTCGCCCGCATCCATATCCCTTTTGTCGATACGCTGGACAAGGTGAGACAGGCGCGTGAACAGATACAGGCCGAACGCGACAAAACAGGATCGCTTCCGATCGTCTTTTCCACACTGGTCATCCCTGAACTGGTTTCCGAATTGCGCAAGGCAGATGCCCTGCATCTGGATGTCATCCAGACGTTCGTCGAACCGCTGAAAGCCGAACTGGGCGTCTCGCCCAAAGAGGAAATCGGCCTTTCCCACCAGAACATGGAAAGCCAGGAATACAAGAAACGGATCGAGGCGATCAACTTCACGCTCGAACACGACGACGGCCAATCCAACCGGAACCTTGAAGATTCCGATGTCATTCTCATTGGCGTGTCCCGGAGCGGCAAAACGCCGACCAGCCTGTATCTCGCGATGCAATACGGCCTGAAAGTCGCGAACTATCCCCTCATTCCGGAAGATTTCGAACGCGGCCATATGCCAAAGGCGCTGGAACCCTACAAGAACAAGCTTTTCGGGCTGACCATCCAGCCGGAACGGCTGGCCGAAGTCCGGAATGAACGGCGTCCCAACAGCCGCTATGCCGCACTGGACAATTGCCGGTATGAAGTGTCGGAAGCGGAAAGCATGATGAATCTGGAAAACATCCGTTACCTTTCCTCGACGTCGAAATCCATCGAGGAAATCGCGACAGCCATTTTAAGCAACCTGCGCTCGTACTGAAAAAAGGGAAAAGGCGACCAGATAAAGTCGCCTCTCATGGCCTGTCACGAATCCGCTTACAGGATTTCGATTTCAAAAGAGGCGGCGTAAGGCTCGGGAATCCCAAGCTCGGTCGCCGTCTTGCGGTTCAGCATCAATACCCTGTCGTCAAACCCGTGTTTCCGGTCACGCAAATTCCGCTGGTGCTGGGAATCGTGATAACGCAGGAGTTGCGCTTTCCATTGCGCATCGGCCGCATCGAATCCGACATAAAAATGTTTTTTCATGTCGACGGTTTTGGCATCGCTGTTCTTCATCAAAGCGACGGGCCACTCCACTTTCGACGCGATCGCTTTCATCATGGAGTACATGTCCCGGTGCGCACGGTTCGTATCGTTCCCGTGAGGCATGAATAGCATGTCAGGGCGTAGCTCCCTGATCCGTTTCTCCAGAAAAAGCCGGTTGGCCTCGTCATCCATGACCTGATCGTCTGGTGCATTGTTCAGGCTCAGGAAATGGCAGTTCCTGTCGGGCAATCCGAAAAACCGGAAACTCCCTGTCTGTTCACGGACACGCAACTGCCGTTTCTCTTCCCGGGTCAGGCCTGCGCCATAAAACCGGTCGATACCACTGCCCGTTTCGGCGACGAACGCATGGATTTCATGTCCCAGTCCCGACAGGTACCTGAGCGTTACGCCGATGGCATCGAAATCGTCCGGATGGGGCGCGGTCACCAGAACCCTCATCTGGCGAGGCCAGACAATGCTGCGTAAATCGGTTGGGGAGTCTTTTGGGAGAAGAAAATCCAGATCCGTCACTTGAAAAATCCTTTCATTCGCTTCCGGCGAAAACTCAGTCGGAAAACGCTTCCGGTTCCAGAATTCTCCGGACAGGAGCGTAAGTCTTGCGATGGACAGGCGATACGCCGTATATGCCTAGCTGTTCCAGATGATACGCCGTCGGATAGCCCTTGTGCCGGTCAAAACCGTACTCAGGGTATAAACGGTGCAGATCCAGCATGACGGCATCCCGGGCTGTCTTGGCAAGAATGGATGCCGCCGAAATGGCCGGCACCTTGTCATCCCCCTTGACGATCGCTTTTGCCATGATGGAGAGTTTCGGGCAGCGGTTTCCGTCGATCAGCGCCAGTTCCGGCTTGACCTGCAATGCCTCGATGGCCCGCTTCATCGCCAGCATGGACGCGTGCAGGATGTTCAGTTCATCAATTTCTTCAATCGAACATTCGGCAATCGCCCAGGCTTTGGCATGCTGTTTGATCTCGATAGCGAGCTCGTCGCGTTTAGCCTCGGACAGTTTTTTGGAATCTTTCAGGCCAGCGATCGGATGGTCAGGGTCGAGCATGACGGCTGCCGCAAAAACCGGCCCTGCAATAGGCCCCCTCCCCGCCTCGTCGGCCCCGCAAAAAAGCGTGATCCCGGATGCGTAATCTTCGTCAAAAAGGGGAAGCGGCAAGGTTGAAGCCTGACGTTTTGCGATTTTCCTAGCCATTGCCGTTCATGACTTCAAGTATGGCGTCGGCACTCGTCTGGGCCGTATTGCGCAACAACGAATAATGCATGGCGATGAACCGTTCTTCAAGCCGCTGGCGGTTTGCCTGATCCGTCAGCTGGAACCAGAGCGCATCGGCCAATGCCTGCCCCGTCGCTGCATTCTGGAGCAGTTCCGGCACGATCATTTCACCGGCAAGGATATTGGGCAAGCCAACTGGCGGCTTGACGATATGGCGTGCGATTTCCCATGTCGCCCTCATCAGTTTGTAGGCGATGACCATGGGTTTCTTGAACAGCGCCACTTCAAGCGTGGCCGTTCCTGACGCAACCAGGACCGCATCGGCTGCCGTGATGGCGGCATGGGAATGCCCCCGGACGATTTGCAGCGGCAAGTCCTCAAGGTGAGCATCGGTAACAAGACGCGTGAAATACTTCAGCTGTTCGTCACCTGCCATCGGGATGACGAACTGGATAGTGGGATCGCGTTGCAGGAGTATCTTCGCCGATTCGACGAAAGCCAGACTGTTATATTTCAGTTCCGACATGCGGCTGCCTGGCATGATCGTAATGACCGGTTTTTCCCTGTCCAGTCCAAGGCTTGTCCGTGCGGCATCCATATCCGGACGCATCGGGATGGATTCCGCCAGCGGATGGCCCACATAGGTGACAGGAATGCCCGCTTTCCGGTAAATTTCTTCTTCAAACGGAAACAGGACAAGAATGCGGGAAACGGCTTCGGAAATTTTCCTGATCCGCCCGCTGCGCCATGCCCACACTGACGGACTGACGAAATGAACCGTCCTGATGCCTGCCTTTTTCAGGGCAAGTTCCAGACTGAGATTGAATTCGGGTGAATCGATGCCGATAAAGACATCCGGCCTTTGTGCCAGCAAATGGTCCCGCAGGTGATTATGGATGCCCTTGATTTCACGGTAATGCGCCAGCACTTCGAAAAGCCCGTTGACGGAAAGCTTTTCCATCGGCCAGTTGCTGACGAAATCGTATTTCGCCATCTGGGGGCCGCCGATACCATGCATCAACGTATCCGGCAATTGTGGTCGAAGCGCGGACAGCAGGTTGGCACCCAGCAAATCGCCGGACGTTTCACCTGCAACCATGGCTATCGATCTCAAACCGGAACTCCTGTCAATGGAAACAAATGGTTAAGCCCAGCCCTTTTATCTGAGCAAACCTCTCTGCACTTCGGAAATGAAAGTATGCATCTGCTCAATATATCGGGCAGCGTCGGGAGAAGCGGCCGCTTCTTCCAGCAATTTCGTTTTGGCTTCTTCAAGCGTCAGGCCGGAACGGTAGACGGTCTTGTATGCGCGGCGGATACCGGCAATCTGTTCTGCCGAGAAACCACGGCGTCTCAGGCCTTCGGAATTGATCCCATAGGCCGTCGTCGGCGTACCGGAAGCCATGACGAAAGGTGAAATATCCTGTGAAACCTTGGCGCCAAATCCTGTCATCGCATGATCACCGATCCGGCAAAATTGATGGACCAGTGTAAAACCACCGAGAATGACCCAGTCGCCGATATGGACGTGACCAGCCAGCTGGGCGCTATTGGCGAAAATGGTATTGTTGCCGACCTGACAGTCGTGGGCGAGATGGACGTAAGCCATGATCCAGTTGTCGTTCCCCAATCGGGTCACACCGACATCCTGAGCCGTTCCCAGATTGAAAGTGCAGAATTCACGGATGGTATTGCGGTCGCCGATCTCAAGCTTCGTTTCTTCTCCGGCGTACTTCTTGTCCTGTGGCATGCCACCCAGAGAGGAAAACTGGAAAATATGGTTGTCCTCACCGATGGTGGTGTGCCCCTCGATGACGACGTGGGGACCGACTCTGGTACGGGCGCCGATCTTGACGTTCGGGCCGATGATCGAATATGGGCCGACTTCAACAGAACTGTCCAGCTCGGCTTTCGGATCGACTATCGCACTGGGATGAATCGCCATCAGGCTTCCACTTTCTGGGCGACAACACCGCCCCGAATGGCACACATCAGTTCGGCTTCGACTGCCAGCTGGCCGTCTACCATGCCCTTCGTCTTGAATTTCCACATTCCACGGGAACTGCGGACCAGTTCGGCTTCCATGACCAGCTGGTCGCCTGGTTCGACAGGACGTTTGAAACGGGCACTGTCGATGGTCGCAAAATAAACGACGGCATCCTTGTCCAGCTTGCTGTCTGCCGACATGAACGCGAAAATCGCCGCTGTCTGGGCCAGCGCTTCAATGATCAGGACACCCGGCATCACTGGATGATTCGGGAAATGGCCGTTGAAGAATTCTTCATTGGCGGTGACGTTTTTGATGGCCGTAATTTTCTTGCCGGCTTCCCAGTCGAGGACACGATCGACCAGTAACATGGGATAACGATGAGGCAGGAGTTCGCGGATCTGGTGAATGTTCAGGGTGTTCATTTTTCAGTTTTGGTTAATGCATTAACGGTTTTTTCCAATTCACGGATTCTATCACGCATAGTGCCCA
>JAEYIG010000005.1 GCA_023409175.1 Pseudomonadota bacterium | reverse complement strand
TTTCCCGTTAAATAAGTGAAATGAAAAAGTGCTGCAAGGATGTGTTTTTTGCAGAATAGAATTAACGGAAAGACAATGTTCTGATAAATGTTGAGTGTTGTTCAAAAAACCGGACTGGTTGTTGCCAATGTGGGGAATTTGTGGTTTGGAGGGGCTTGCGGAGGCTTTTGATGCAATGGTTTTATGGGGCCTTATGAATTTTTTCCTGTTTTTTTGTGTCTTTTTTTTCTTTTGTTTTTTTTCCATGGGAAAATTTTCGGTTTTTTTCTCATGCGCAAACGGTTTGTCATGACGGTCCTGGTGGAAGAACGGTTCCATCAGAAAAGTATCCGGTTTTCAGAAAGTGTTTGGTCCTGTTTCCTGTCATTGCTGTGTCATGCCGTTTTTTTCACTCTGAAACGGTTTTTCCTGTTGAAAGTGTCTTGTTTGCGGAACACTTTCTTTCATTCATTGTCTTGCCTGCCGGAAATGGATATGTCCGCTCGCAAAACGGCAGTCCGCCGATTTTGCCGACGGGAACAGGAAATTGTCAGTTATACAAGTATTTTTTATTTCACGGAACGTTTAGAATACTTGCTTGTATGCATCTTAATTTTGGGAAACATTTTCCTGTCATGACGGTCAGGCTTCTAAGAGGAATGGGGTATTTGCGATGAAAACCAGAACGGAAAACCAGCTCTTCGGCAATCCGGATTGGGTCCGGGATGTCTTGAATACCAGCAATACCGGGCTGTGGTCGATTTGCGTGGATACGGTGACTGGCGTTGCGCAGATGTTCGCCAGCGACATGATGCTTCAGTTGCTGGGGCTGGATGACCATCCTTCGGCTGAGGAATGTTATACCCACTGGTTTTCCCGCATTGACGACGGGGCGATCAATTACGTCCAGACGAGCGTCGCGGAAATGATGGAATCCGGACAGTTTTTTGAAGTCCAGTACCTCTGGCACCATCCGAAGTGGGGCGATATCTATATCCGTTGCGGCGGAAAGGTGTACCGGCGTGAAGGCAATGAGATCGAATTGCGCGGTTATCACCAGAATATCAGCGAGCTGGTTCAGCTTCAGGAAGAAAACCTGCTGAAGATGCAGCAGCTGGCCGAGGTCGAGAAAGAAAAGAACCGGTACAACTCCCTGTTCGAGTCGGTGATGTGCGGGATTGTGCAGTACCGGATGCTGGACAATGGCATGGTGGTTTTCAAGAATGCCAATCATGAGGCCATCCGCATTTTCGGCTATGAAACGGAAGAGTTCTGGGCAAAAAAGGAATGGCATTTCCCTTCTCTGGTCTTCCAGGAAGATTTCCCGCAGGTTTTCGGTGAGGTGTCCGGCTTGAGGGATGTGGGCGACAAGTCCCATTTCGAATACCGTCTGGTGAAGAAGGACGGGACTCCCTGTTGGGTCATCGGGTGTGCCGAGGTGGTCCTTGACCTGGATGGCGAAAAGGTTTTCCAGAGCGTTTTCCTGGATATCGACGACAGCAAGAAAGCGGAGATCGAGCGGGTCATGCTGGCCGAGCAGGTGCAGGCAAGCAATGAATTGCTGCGGATTTCGCTGGAACATACCCGGACGAGCGAGTTTTATTATTATCCTGAAAAACGGTTGCTGGTGGTTCCCGAACGTGCCCAACGGCTTTATCACTGCAAGGCGCGGTACGAGAACATGCCGGAAAGTTTTGCCAGTGATTTTGTGGATTTTTCGAGCCGTGATTGTGTGCTTCGGATGTACAACCGTATCCATAACGGTGAAAAGACGGCTACCTGTGAAATGAAGGTCAGGGATTCGGACGTCTGGACACGGACGACGCTGTCGACCGTGACGGTTAAGGACGGTGATCCTGCTTTTGTCGTGGGTGTGGTGGAGGATATCACCAAGGAAAAGAATATCGAACTGGAAAATGTCCAGTTGCACGCGATTCACGATTACATCATGAATAACGATTATGACCTGATGAGCGTGGGGGACGTGAACAAGAGCCTGTATTCGATGCGGTTTTCCGATAATGTGGACAGCCGCGGCATGCCGCTGTCGGGTGACCTGTACGAGGGGAACCGGCAGCTCGTCGAAAGGCTCGTGCACCCGGATGACCGGAGCCGCATCATGGAAGAATTCAATGTGCGCCGCCTGATCGTCAACCTTGAGCGGGAAGGGGGCAGTTATTCCTTTTATTACCGTTCCACGGATGATCCGCCCCGCCACAAGGAAGGGAAGGTCAGTTATTTCAACGGGTTCCGTGACCGCCTGTTGCTGACGGTGCGCGATATCCACGACATGCGCATCAGGGAAGAGAAGGTGCGCCAGACCCTGACGGATGCGCTGATGGTGGCGGAAAAGGCCAATACGGCGAAATCGGATTTCCTCTCGAAGATGTCTCACGACATGCGCACGCCGATGAACGGGATTATCGGTCTGGCGATGATCGCCGACAAGTATGCCCACGACCCCCAGCGGATGAAGGAATACTTTTCCAAGATCACGGTGGCGTCCCATCATTTGCTTGGGCTGATCAACGACGTCCTGGACATGTCGAAGATTGATTCGGGCAAGATCGTCCTCGTGGAAGAGCGGTTCAACCTCGTATCGCTGGTGAAGGATGTGGTCGATATCGTGATGCCGGACTTGAAGTCCCGGCAACATGCCGTCAGGATGTCGGTGGCGTCCGATGTGCACGAACGGGTGGAGGGAGACCAGCTCCGTTTGCAGCAGGTGTTCATGAATATCCTGTCCAATGCGGTGAAGTTTACGCCGCCCGGCGGCCATATCGGTATTGATGTGTCCGAATCGCCTTCCCCGTTTGGGGGGTATGGCTGTTACCGCTTCGTTTTTTCGGACGACGGGATCGGCATGTCGAAGGAATACCTGAAGAAGATTTTCGTGCCGTTCGAGCGCGAGGACAACAGCATGACGTCGAAGATTTCGGGTACCGGCCTCGGTATGCCGATTTCCAAGGCGATTGTCGAGATGATGAACGGTTCGTTTGACGTCGAGAGTGAACGGGGTGTCGGTTCGACGTTCACGGTGACTGTCCATCTCCGTCACCAGCCGGCGGATTCGGCGACGGATTCGGATTTCCTGCGGGGGCAGCCTGTCCTCGTTGTGGACAAAGACCCCGTCCGGGGCGCGTCGACGCTGGCGATGTTGAACGGCCTCGGTGTCGTGACGAAACAGATCAGCACGGCGCGGGAAGCGCTTGGACGGATTCTGGATGCGGACATGTCGGATCATCCTTATTATGCGGTGGTCATGGACAGGGATATTTTCGATATGGACGCGTCCGAATTTGCCCGGCGCATCCGCCTCCGTGAAAAGCATCCGGTGAAGCTGGTGCTGTATTCGGACAGGCCGGATGACACTGTCAGGGTCCCTGAGGTCGATGCTGTCCTTCCCTGGCCGGTGGAAGCCGGTGCGCTGGTGTCGACGTTGACGTCCCTTTCTGAAGGATCGGGGGAGGCGGGCGACCAGTCGCAGAAAACGGATTTTACCGGGAAGCGGCTCCTGCTGGTCGAGGACAATGAGTTGAATCTTGAAATCGCGGCCGAGATCCTGAAGATGACGGGAGCCGATGTCGAGACGGCGGAAGATGGGGCGCAAGCGGTAGCGCGGGTCGAACAAACGCCTGAAGGGTATTTTGACATGGTGTTGATGGATATCCAGATGCCGGTTCTGGACGGTTATGCCGCGACTCACCATATCCGGGCATTGCCGCGCAATGACGTGTTGACGCTTCCGATTGTCGCCATGACGGCAAACGCTTTTCCGGAAGACATCCGCAAGGCCCAGGAGGCGGGCATGAACGAGCATATCGCCAAGCCGATCGACCTGTCCGTTTTGTATCAGGTATTGAACCGCTGGCTCAAATAGGAAAAGAAAAACCGGCCATTTCTTCATGTTGGCCGGTTTTTTCCATTGGGGGACGGGTTTTACGGGTGCCCTTACTGGAAAGGCTCGTCGTCATCGTCATCTTCCAGTGACGTCTGGCGGAACTGTCCCGTATCGTCCCGGTAGTAGGCTGTCCCGTAAGGGGCATTCAAGAGCGGGATGATTTCCGGATCGTAGTTGCAGACGGTGTTCAGTGAATAGATGCCTGCCCTGTCCGGGTCCATCATGTAGTCGGACGTTTCGTCTCCTGCCGTAAAACGCCATCCGGAGTCCGGCATGTCGGGATCGGGCTGTTCACGGTACATGTATCCGATCTTGCTGCCGTCCACCATGATCCTGTCGGTGGCAAGGCAACCTTCCGGCCCTTTCCATTCCTTCAGGACATGCCTGATGTTTTCCCGTTTGATTTTCCAGTTTTTCCTGTCGGACGACGTGCAGACCGAACTGCGGTTCGTGTCGACGATGATGGCGTCTTCATCGAGGAGGGCGATCAGCTTGTCGGCGTCATGTGTCTGCTTGTAGTTCAGTTCGTCCTCGAAAAGCGGCACCATCTGGTAAAACCTGACTTCGTCGCCGTCCGGAAGGCGGCAGGGGGTCTGTTCACGGTCCATGAAAAACAGGCCGGGATTGATCAGCATGATGGATGACAGCTCCGAGTTGGTGGCGAACGGTTTTTCGTTCGGGACAGTATGGCCCCAGCCAAGCCAGGTGTCGTTGGTGATCGGCAGCCTTGCCATGACTTTGAGCCAGCGCATTGGCCAGTACCATTTTTCGTCGTCGTTCTGGATGTCCCAGTTCGACGGCAGGCAGATCAGCATTTCAGCGCGTTCCAGTTTCCTGTCTTTCAGGTTGTCGGGCACGTTCATGCGGTGGGCGCCCATCCCGATGGTGACGAGTGTATAGAACGGCCGTGCGTGTGTCGGGTTGATGATGGCGATGTCGAC
>JAEYIG010000059.1 GCA_023409175.1 Pseudomonadota bacterium | reverse complement strand
CACTTGAAAAAATCGAGGTGGCAAGAGCTCTGGAAGAACTGGGTGTGGACGTTATCGAAGCCGGTTTCCCGATTTCCAGCCCGGGCGATTTCAAGTCCGTCGTCGAAATTTCCAAGGTCGTCAGCACTCCTGTCATTTCCGCTTTGACGAGAGCGAAAGAAAAAGATATCGACGTAGCTGCCGAAGCGTTGAAATATGCCAAAAAAGGCCGTATCCATACCGGTATCGGTACATCCCCATACCATATTTTCTCCAAATTCAATTCAACGCCAGACCAGATTCTCGAAAGGGCTGTCCAGATGGTGAAATATGCCCGCAAATATGTCGATGACGTCGAATTCTTTGCGGAAGACGCTGGCCGTAGCGATAACGCCTTCCTGGCGAAAGTCGTCGAAGCGGTCATTGCCGCTGGCGCGACCGTCATCAACCTGCCTGACACGACCGGTTACTGTACGCCTTATGAATACGGCGAAAAGATCAAGTTCCTGAAAGAAAACGTCTCCAATGTCGACAAGGCAATTTTATCCGCCCACTGCCATAACGATCTGGGCATGGCAACTGCCAACGCCCTGGCCGGTATCATGAACGGTATCCGTCAGGTTGAATGTACGATCAACGGTATTGGCGAACGTGCAGGCAATACCTCGCTTGAAGAAATCGTCATGATCCTGAAATGCCGCAAGGACATTCCGGCCTATACCGATATTGACACCACCAAGATTCTGAAGACCTCCCGTCTGGTATCCAATCTGATGCGTATGCCGGTCCAGGCTAACAAGGCGATTGTGGGACGTAACGCATTTGCGCACTCTTCCGGCATCCATCAGGATGGCGTACTGAAGAACCGTGAAAACTATGAAATCATCGATCCGGCCGATATCGGCGTCAGCGATTCTTCCATCGTGCTGACTGCCCGTAGTGGACGTGCCGCTCTTGACCATCATATGCGTCGTCTGGGATACAACCTGTCTGAAGCTGAACTGGATGTCGCTTATGGCAAGTTCCTTGTCGTGGCTGATGCACAGAAATCCGTTTCCGATGAAGACTTGCGCAATCTGTCCGGTACCGAAACGGTAGAGGACGCCAGAAGGATCAAACTGGATTATCTGCAGGTGGTTTGTGGCAAGGATGCCATCCCGATGGCAACAGTCCGTCTGTTGATTGACGGTGAACCTTGTGTCGCAACCGCTTCGGGCAATGGCCCTATTGATGCCTCCATCAATGCCGTCCGCCAGTTGATCACCCAGAAAGTGACGCTGGAAGAATTCCTGATCCAGGCGTTTACCCGTGGTACCGACGATGTGGGCAAGGTCCATATCCAGGTAGCGAACAAGGGCAAGGTATTCTATGGCTTCTCTGCCAATACCGATATCATTACCGCGTCGGTCAACGCTTATATTGATGCCGTTTCCAAGGTTATCTAAGCTGTTCTGAAGTCAAAAAAAGGATGCGAAGCCCGCATCCTTTTTTTATTGGGGAAATGTCTTTTCAGAAACCGATGCCGATCCCGATGCCGCCACCGATCCGGCCTCCACTGCCGACGCCGATCCCGATCCCGGGGCCGCCCCAGAAGCCGTCACGCAAATAAAGCGGGTCCTGCCCGTTTTCCATTCCCCGCACGATGCCATTCGAATCGAAATAAACGTGCATCATGGAATTCCACATGCCGTCTTCCTTGTACCGGTAAGACCAGACTTCCTGTTTTTTCAGCGGGAGATATTCCGTTTCCGTCGGATGGCCGATCGTCCTAAGGACGTCATTTTTATTGAACTGGTTGACCTTGATCTTGGCGAACTGCTCACGGGTGCGGACATTGTCGTAAGAGATCAGTTTGCCATCGGGGCCGATCCGGGCCATATAGGCATACTGTGACCATTCCCCGGCGGGCCATTCAAGAATTGTCGTGTTCCCGTCAGGATACTGAATGGCGGGTTGGCCCTTGAGGGCGATGACTTCCTGTACCGGCATACCCGGAGTCAGTGGAGTGAAAACGCTGGCGCAGCCGACCAGTGCAAGCGTGGCAGCCAGCAAGATTGCCGATAGCGAATGCTTCATGGGTGTCTCCTTGTCTCATTACCGTTTGGTCTCTCCATCGCCGGTTCTTCATCTAGTCAAGCAGATACATCGGGTCTTGTCCGTTTTCCATTTTCCTGACGATTCCGTTCGAGTCGAAGAATACGTGCATCATGGAATGCCATATCCCTTCTTCCAGGTACCGGTAAGACCATATCTCATAACCCGACAACGGCGACATTTCGGTTTCCGTCGGATGGCCGACAGTTTTCAGAACATCGTTTTTATTGAATTCATTGATTTTGATCGTGCCGAAATTTTCGCGCGTCAAAACCTGTTTGTATGAAACCAGTTTTCCATCGGCACCAAATCGTGCCATGTAGGCATGATCCCCCCATGCAGGGACTGACCATTCCAGCAGTGTTGTATTTCCATCCTGATACTGCGCATCAGGTTTGCCTTTCAATGCAATCACTTCGGCAACGGTTGACCCCGGTGCCGGATTGGTGAATATCGAGGCACAGCCCGTCATGAACAGTAAAACGGGCAGAATCAGTAACGATAGGCGTTTCATGATGTTTTCCTTTAAAGGTTGAATCCGCTTGTATCCATATTGTACATAAAACGCTTTTCCGTTATACTGCGCTACCGGTTATATGACCGGTATTTATTTTATTTGTTCACGGCACTTGGGGTAATTTCTCCATATGTCGCATGTTAGGAATTAATATTATGGCATTGCTTAAAGAAGACAAGGCTGCGATTGTATCGTCGAATGCACGCGGTCAAAACGATACCGGATCCCCGGAAGTTCAGGTTGCTTTGTTGACCGCACGTATCAACGACCTGAATGGCCACTTCAAGGTTCACTCCAAAGATCATCATTCCCGTCGTGGTCTGATTATGATGGTTAACCGTCGCAAGGATCTGCTGGCTTATCTGCGCAAGAAAGACATCAACCGTTATCGTGACCTGATCGCCAAACTCGGATTGAGAAAATAATCGCATTGCGAGTCTGGAATCTTTATGAAATGCCTGCGCCAGTATCTGTCGCGGGCATTTCGTTATGGCCGTTTGCGGTAAAAAGCGTTAAAAGTGTGGTTAATTGATATTAATCGTTTGAAATGAGGTGAACGACAGCGCCTGAAATACTGTCGGCAAAATTGAAAGGAATTACATGTTTAATAAAGTAAGCAAGACCTTCCAGTACGGTCAACATACAGTGACCCTTGAAACAGGTGAGATTGCGCGCCAGGCCAGCGGCGCAGTGATGGTGTCAATGGACGATACCGTCGTGCTGGCAACCGTCGTCGCTAAAGACGATGCCAAACCGGGACAGGATTTTTTCCCATTGACCGTTGATTATATTGAAAAAAGCTATGCAGCCGGCCGTATTCCGGGCAGTTTTTTCAAACGTGAAGGCCGTCCTTCCGAAAAGGAAACCCTGACGTCCCGCCTGATCGACCGTCCGATCCGTCCACTCTTTCCTGAAGGTTATTTCAATGAGGTTCAGGTCATCATCCATGTCCTGTCCGTCAATCCTGAAGTCGATCCTGACATCCCGTCAATGATCGCCGCTTCTGCTGCCCTGTGTGTTTCCGGTATTCCTTTCAACGGCCCTCTGGGTGCTGCCCGTGTCGGTTATATCGACGGCCAGTATGTCCTGAATCCAACCGCTTCCCAGTTGCCATTATCCAAAATGGATCTGGTTGTCGCCGGTACGGAACAGGCTGTTCTGATGGTTGAATCCGAAGCGGAAGAACTGCCTGAAGACGTCATGCTGGGTGCAGTCGTATTCGGCCATGAACAGATGAAAGTCGTCATCGACGCTATCGACGAACTCGTCCGTGACGGTGGCAAGCCTGAAGTCGAATGGGCGCCTGCTCCAAAAAATGAAGAACTGATCGCTGCCGTATCCAGAATCGCTGAACCTGAATTGCGCAAAGCCTATCAGATTCGCCAGAAACAGGCCCGTTCAACCGAACTGCGCCATATTTACGACAACGTCAGCAAGACACTGGCTGCCGAAGCGGAAGCCAAAGGCGAATCTGCTCCTGACTCTGTCGAAGTCGGCAATATCATGTTCGACCTCGAAGCCAAAATCGTCCGTTCCCAGATTCTGGACGGTGAACCCCGTATCGACGGTCGTGATACCCGTACCGTCCGTCCGATCACGATTCGTACCGGTGTCCTGCCAAGAACACACGGTTCCGCCCTGTTCACCCGTGGTGAAACACAGGCTCTGGTCGTTGCCACGCTGGGCACAGCGCGTGACAACCAGAAAATCGACGCCTTGATGGGTGAATACAGCGATGCATTCATGATGCATTACAATATGCCTCCATTTGCAACTGGCGAAACCGGCCGTGTCGGCACACCGAAACGTCGTGAAATCGGCCACGGTCGTCTGGCGAAACGCGCCTTGATTGCCTGCCTGCCGTCACAGGAAGAATTCAGCTATTCCATCCGTCTGGTTTCCGAAATCATGGAATCCAACGGTTCCTCGTCGATGGCTTCCGTCTGCGGCGGCAGCCTGGCATTGATGGACGCTGGCGTACCGGTCAGAAACCATGTTGCCGGCATCGCGATGGGCCTGATCAAGGAAGGCAACAAGTTTGCCGTCCTGACCGATATTCTGGGTGATGAAGATCACCTTGGCGATATGGACTTCAAGGTAGCCGGTACCGCAAACGGCGTGAACGCCTTGCAGATGGACATCAAGATCCAGGGCATCACCAAGGAAATCATGCAGGTCGCACTGGCCCAGGCCAAGGAAGGCCGCATGCATATCCTCGGAAAAATGCAGGAAGCGATGCCACAGTTCAAGACCGAACTGTCCGATTTCGCTCCACGCCTGATCACGATCCGCATCAATCCTGAAAAGATCCGTGACGTTATCGGTAAAGGCGGTGCCGTTATCCGTGCACTGACTGAAGAAACCGGTGCGCAGATCGACATCTCCGATGACGGTGTCGTCACGATCGCATCGGTTGACGCCGCTGCCGGTCAGGAAGCCAAACGCCGTATCGAAGAACTGACCGCATCCGTTGAAGTCGGCAAGGTCTATGAAGGCACTGTCTTGAAATTGCTCGATTTCGGCGCTATTGTTCAGATATTGCCAGGCAAGGATGGCCTGCTGCACATCAGCCAGATCGCCAGCGAACGCGTCAACGCCGTTGCCGATTATCTGGAAGAAGGACAGAATGTCCGCGTCAAGGTCCTCGAAACGGACGACCGAGGCCGCATCAAACTGTCGATGAAGGCTGCAGCCGCTGAAGAAAATCCTGCTCCAGCACCAGCTCCTGAAGCAGAATAAGCGTTATTTTGGGCATCTCGCAAGATGTGCCTGAATGCTGAAAAAGAATCCTCCTGGGCAACTGTCCGGGAGGATTTTTGTTTGAAAAACGCATGATCCGGAAAAACCGGCTTATTTGACGTTTGTATGATATTAAAAGAACCTTTATTGGAAAGTCGGCCTTATCATGTCGGCGTTATGAAGGCAGGGCGTACAAAGTCCTGCACAGGATTCCAGAATAGTTCCCTTTTAAACCACATTCCACAGGGGGAATTGACGTATGAAAGCGATTGAAATCATCAACAAGGGTTCCTCCGGTTATCTGCAGATGACCGAGAGGGAAATACCAGTCCCCAAAAAGGGAGAAGTGCTTGTCAGGGTGCATGCCGCGGGGATCAACCGGCCTGACGTTTTGCAAAGGATCGGCCGTTATGTCGTGCCGAAGGGCGCTCCGGACATTCCCGGCCTGGAAATCGCCGGTGAAATCGTCGGTGGCGATGTTGAAGGCAGCCAGTTCAGGATCGGCGACATGGTTTGTGCGCTGGTTCAGGGTGGGGGTTATGCCGAATACTGTACGGCGCAGGTCAAGTTGTGCCTGCCGATCCCGAAAGGATTGACGCCCGTTGAAGCGGCCTCCTTGCCGGAAACCACATTTACGGTCTGGAGCAACGTTTTCGATCTGGGGCGCCTGAAAGGCAATGAAACCCTGCTGGTTCAGGCCGGTGCATCCGGTATCGGCGTCACCGCCATCCAGATGGCAAAAGCAATGGGACATCGCGTATTCGCGACGGCCAGAACGGAAGACAAATGCCGCGCCTGCGAAAAAATCGGGGCGGAGCGCTGTATCAACTCAACGACGGAAAACTTTGCCGAATACATCAAGGTCGCGACGAATGACAGAGGGGTGGACGTCATTCTTGACATTATCGGTGCGGCCGTGCTCGACAAGGAAATCGACTGTCTGGCCGATGAAGGCAGGCTTGTCCTGATCGCGTATCTGGGCGGCCGTCTGGGTACTGTCGACCTGGCGCAGATCGTCCACAGGCAATTGATGGTCACCGGTTCGACATTGCGTCCGCGTTCGAACGAATTCAAGGCCGAAATCGCCCGCAATCTGCAGAAACACATCTGGCCACTGATCGACGAAGGCAAGATCGAGCCGGTCATCTATAAGGTGTTCCCGCTGGCTGAAGCGATGCAGGCGCAGAAACTGATGCAGTCGAATACCCACTTCGGGAAAATCGTCCTGCAAGTCATTTGATTTTTGAAGCAATCAAAAAAGCCTGAACCGGACGTTCAGGCTTTTTTTTGCAGAGCCTGTTTTATTCAGGTGTGCGTTTATGGAAAACAAGATCCCAGACGCCATGGCCGAGCCTGAGCCCGCGGTTTTCGAACTTGGTCACTGGCCGGTAATCCGGCCTTTCGGCATAATCTGCGGCCGTGTTAATGAGCGCTTGCTCACCTGTCAGCACTTCCAGCATCTGTTCGGCGTATTCCTGCCAGTCGGTTGCGCAATGCAAATAACCGCCTGCCCTGATGCGCGAGCACAGGAATTTCACGAAATCCGGCTGGATCAGGCGGCGTTTGTTGTGCCGTGCCTTGTGCCATGGGTCGGGGAAAAAGACGTGTACGCCGTCGAGTGAGTTTTCGGCGATCATGTCTTCAAGGACTTCGACGGCATCGTGCTGGATGATCCGGATATTGGAAAGGGCCTTTTCCCCGATCAGTTTCAGCAGGCTGCCCACGCCCGGAGTGTGTACTTCCACACCGATAAAGTTCGTGTCCGGCTTGCTTTCGGCAATCGTCGCCGTCGTTTCCCCCATCCCGAAACCGATTTCGAATATCGTTTTGGCGTCCCGGTCAAACACCTGTCTGTAATCGAGTATCCGTTTTTCATATGGCACGCAGAACGTGTCGCCATATTCTTTTATCGCCTTTTCCTGTCCGGTGGAAAGCCGTCCCGCACGCGTGACGAAACTCCGGATGCGACGGACTTCAGGATTGAAAAACATGGGCTTGCCGGATTTGTGGGAAACAGGTTGGTCTGACATAGTGAAACGGATAAAAAGAAAAA
>JAEYIG010000259.1 GCA_023409175.1 Pseudomonadota bacterium | reverse complement strand
GCCGATCAGGAAGAAGCGATCGAGGAAATCGAACTTGACTATAACGGTGACAGTATCGATATCGGATTCAATGTCACCTATCTTTTGGATGTTCTGGGAAATCTGAAAAACGAACAGGTCAGTGTGGAACTGGGCGATGCCAACTCGTCCGCACTGGTTAGTGTTCCCGAAAATTCTGATTTCAAATATGTTGTCATGCCGATGCGTATTTAATCGCGCAGCAGACCCGTTATTAATGATTTTACCGATCATTGCATTGAGTCATGTCGTACTGTCCTACCCGGCAGTACGACAATCGGCGTTTTAAGGAAAACAGTTCCATGTCGCAAAATTCACAAAACGATATTCAACAGAACGAAGAAAACTATGGCGTTTCTTCCATCCAGATTCTGGAAGGCCTTGAAGCCGTCAGAAAACGTCCCGGTATGTATATCGGTGACACATCGGATGGAACCGGACTGCACCATCTGGTTTTTGAAGTGCTGGACAATTCGATTGACGAGGCCCTTGCCGGTTTCTGTACGGAAATTCATGTCACCCTTCATGCGGATAATTCCATTTCCGTAGTCGACAATGGCCGTGGCGTTCCGACAGGCATCAAGTTTGACGACAAGAACACGCCTAAACGCAGCGCGGCCGAAATCGTCATGACAGAGCTTCATGCCGGCGGCAAATTCGACCAGAACTCATACAAGGTTTCCGGTGGATTGCATGGCGTTGGGGTTTCCTGCGTCAACGGTTTGTCTACCCTGCTGAAACTGACCATCTGGCGCGACGGCAAAGAACACTACATGGAATTTGCTCAGGGTCTGCCGCAAAACAATACGATTGAAATGATCGATGGCATGGAATGCTCGCCGATCAGGGTCATCGGCACGTCTGACCGTCAGGGTACCCGTGTCCAGTTCTGGCCAGACCCGACTATTTTTACGACGATCGAATTCCAATATGAAGTACTGGCCCGACGCATCCGGGAACTGTCGTTCCTGAATAACGGCGTACGGATCCGTTTGACCGACCAGCGGACGGGCAAGGAAGAGGTTTTCGCCTATGAAGGCGGTACACGCGGTTTTGTTGAATACATCAATCGCGGCAAAACCGTTTTGCATCCGACCATTTTCCAGGCAACGGGCGAAAGGATGTCCGAACTGGGAACACCGATTTACGTCGATATCTCGATGCAGTGGAACGACTCCTATAACGAACAGGTGCTTTGTTTCACGAACAACATTCCCCAGCGTGACGGAGGCACTCACCTGACCGGCTTGCGCGCGGCAATGACCCGTGTCATCAATCGCTATATCGAAGAAAACGAATTTGCCAAAAAAGCCAAGGTAGACGTTTCGGGAGACGACATGCGCGAGGGACTCACCTGCGTCCTGTCAGTCAAGGTACCGGAACCTAAATTCAGTTCCCAGACGAAAGACAAGCTGGTCTCTTCGGAAGTAAGGGGTCCAGTCGAGGAAATCATCACGAAAACCCTGACGGACTTCCTTCAGGAAAAACCGAACGACGCAAAAATCATCTGCT
Source organism: Pseudomonadota bacterium (assembly GCA_023409175.1). Lineage (GTDB taxonomy): Bacteria > Pseudomonadota > Gammaproteobacteria > Burkholderiales > Burkholderiaceae_D > Oxalobacter. Next base: position 4,824 of record JAEYIG010000259.1, on the reverse strand, counting down.
CGAAAATCGTTGATGCAGCGCGTGCCCGGGAAGCAGCACGCAAGGCGCGCGAACTGACGCGCAGAAAAGGGGTCCTGGATGGGCTGGGACTTTCAGCAAAACTGGCCGACTGTCAGGAAAAAGACCCGGCTCTGTGCGAACTGTATCTGGTCGAAGGGGATTCGGCAGGCGGTTCGGCAAAACAGGGCCGAGACCGTAAATTCCAGGCTATCCTGCCTTTGCGCGGCAAGGTGTTGAACGTCGAAAAATCCCGTTATGAAAAAATGCTCTCATCCGAGCAGATCACGACCCTGATCGCGACGCTGGGTACGAGTATCGGCCCGGATGAATTCAATATCGACAAGCTCCGTTACCATCGTATCATCATCATGACCGATGCCGACGTGGATGGTGCGCACATTCGTACCCTGCTTCTGACTCTCTTTTATCGCCAGATGCCGCAGCTCGTCGAGAGAGGTTACGTTTACATTGCCCAGCCTCCCCTTTACAAAATCAAGAACGGCAAGGATGAACGTTATCTGAAGGACGATCTGGAAGAGGCGAACCACATGATGTCCATCGCTCTGCAGGGGGCCGTGTTGACACCAAAAGAAGGGGCAGAACCGGTCAGCGGCGAACAACTGAAAGAAATGGCCGATCAGCACACGATTGCCTATAACATCATTCAGCGCCTCTCAAGAATGATCGATATGGATGTATTGTCGGCCATTATGAATGGAGCGAAGCTGAACCTGAATTCTGTGGAAGAAGCTAAGCAATCGGCCAGGTCGCTGGCAAAAGTCATCAACGACCCGACGGTGGAAGTCAAAGTCGACAATAACGAAAACGGCGACATTTCCCTATCCGTTATCCGGACTCATTACGGTAATGCGCATATCACCCGTCTCGACAAGGATTTTGTTTATGGCAACGATTACCGGACCCTTGAAAAAACCGCGACGACATTTTTGGATCTGATCGGGCCGGGAGCGGTGATCACGCGTGGTGAAGGTGACCGGATGCGCCAGTTGTCAGTCAAAAACTTCCATCAGGCAATGCAGTGGTTGCGTTCCGAGGCTGAACGGGGTATTTCCAAACAGCGTTATAAAGGCCTTGGTGAAATGAATCCGGATCAGCTGTGGGAAACCACGATGGACCCGACCATGCGCCGGCTCCTCAAAGTCAAAATCGAGGACGCCATTACGGCAGACCAGATTTTCACGACCCTGATGGGTGACAATGTCGAACCTCGTCGGGCATTCATTGAAAACCATGCACTTTTGGCAGGTAATATCGACGTCTGATCTGTTTTTTTTGCCTTTATTCAAAGCTGTTTCACAGATACGTGAAACAGCTTTTTTTATGGCATTTCCGTTCAGAAACGACTTTCTGTATCCCACTTTTTTCGCCTTTCGAAAAGAGGGAGCTTAACGTCATTTGACTTCACTCATGGTCGTTACAGGAATTTAACGTAACGTGGCATCAGGGACGCTTCAAAATCCATTGTCAGGTTTTTTATGTCGGCGCCATGAATACGAAAGAATTCAAGGAAGAAACTGCCCTTCCGGAAAAGGAAGACTGGAAATCCCGGAATCATATCCGGTCTTTCATACAGCTCGGGATAACGATAGGAGGGGTATTCCTCTGCTATCTGATGGCACTCCCTTTTCTGTCTTCGCTGGCGTGGGCTCTCGCCCTGGCAGTCCTCTTCATGCCCATTCACAAACGTATTGCAAGAAAGCTGAAAAAAAAGAATATTGCAGCGATGCTCACTTCCGCCCTTGCCATTGTCATTGTGGTCATCCCGGTCATGTTGATCGTCATCCGGGTCGTCCTTGAAGTCGATAAAGGTGCTGTCCTCATCATGGACAGGGTTGAATCGGGTGAATGGCAGACCAATCTGGAAGGGATGCCTTTTGTCGGAAAAGCCGTTTTTTGGCTGGAAAATCATTTGAATATCCCTCAGGCTGTCAATAATCTGACATCCTGGCTGACTGCACAGGTAACGCTTTTTCTACGCTCCTCTTTTGTTCAGATAATCGTTATTGTCCTGACGTTTTATCTTCTTTTTTATTTTCTGCGGGACCGCAATGAAATCTTGCGTACGATCAGACGGTTTTCGCCACTTTGCGGCAGGGAAACAAACGGACTTTTCAAGATTATCAACAGTACGATCCGGGCGACCGTTTTCGGGACACTGGCCGTGTCGGCCGTAAAAGGGTTTCTTGGCGGTTTGATGTTCTGGGCATTGGGACTTCCCGCACCCTTGTTGTGGGGAACGATTATGGGAATCCTGTCTATCATTCCCCTCTTGGGCGGTTACATTATCTGGATACCGGCAGCGATCTATCTGGCTTTAGACGGATATTGGATTCAAGCCATCATTCTCGTTGTCTGGGGAATGCTGGTGGTTGGAACCGTCAACAATATCCTTTACCCCATTCTGGTCAGCAAGAAACTCAAATTACACACAATCGTCGCGTTCATTGCACTGACCGGCGGCATCCTCGTTTACGGCGCGTCAGGGATCATTCTGGGACCGATTACTCTGACCGTGAGTGCCTTTCTGCTTCATTTGTGGCGGTTGAAGGCCACGGGATACAAAAAAGACACTACGATTCCAACCGCTTTCGACGATTCAGAGGAAACAACGTAGCAAATCAACTTTTTCCATGTGTTCTACCCAAAAATGGAGGAAAAAAATGAGAGTAGACATTTTCAAACGTGAAGAAGCAAACGGGATCTATTCATACCTCTTGATACCCGAAGGGAAAAAAATACCGAACGAGGCAACCAATACGGACTGGGAGCTGGATGCGAAAGGCGTCGATATCAACGTGGATGAAGAAAGCCTCGACGATTTTTCGATCGCCTATCCGGCAACACAGATCAAAGCCAAGGGTTATGCCATCAGTAATCTGTCGAACCTGTCGAATTGATTGATTTTTCGTACGGCTGACGCTGAAAAATTTTCTTTACAGAACATTTTTTTGAACTGCGTCAAACGAATCATTCTCTCATTGGTTTCCAATGAACCCCTGAATGATTCAAAGGCATGTAAAACATGTCAGCAACCAGTAAAGGAACACCAGTATGCATACAAGTTGGGTAATCGTGACTGACAGTTCACGGGCACGTATCTTTGAAAAAAAAGGGGCTAACGAACCTTTGAAGGAATTCGAGGATCTGGTCGATCCGGCCGCTTTTGAAAATCAAAACGAACTGGAACATCACACGCGGGGTCGTTATCATGACGTCGGAACAGGTCACAGTCATACAAACGATCCTTCAGTGAGTCCATTGGCACACCAAAACGATCTTTTCGCTAAATCAATCGCACTTTATCTGGATAAAGGAAGAAAGGATTCAAAATTTCATCGTTTATACCTGATTTCCTCACCTCATTTTCTGGGAACCCTCCGCAACAAACTGGGGAAGGAAGTCAACCGGCTGATCGAAAACGAGTGGTCAGAAGAAATATCGGATTATTCGGCTGCCGATATTGAAAAATTCCTGAAAGACAAAACCATCTGGCATTGAGCTCCATTGATTTTCCACCCAATAAAAAAAGCGTATTCATTTTTGAATACGCTTTTTCATGTCTGACGCATTTCAATAATTGTTCATACGCCTTTGTGCTTCCCATGACCATTCGCACTTGGCACGGTTCATGTCGTTGATATCGAAAACCAGAGTCGTACCGGCCGGACAGTCCCTGTCCGTCAGTTCAGCCGTGATCTTGCTGGCCGGAATTTCCTCGACGACATAAGTCGTGGTAGTCGTTACAGTCGTATTTGGTGTACCAGTATAATAGACTTGTGCAGAAGCGACGCCTGATACCCCAATGGCTGCCATTAACAGAGCAAAACGGATTTTTCTCATAGTATTACCTCAATAAAAATGAAGATCATTCAATCTTTCAGCCATCATTAGCCCACCTTCTTCAGACGAGGAAAATGGCGACTAGTTTCATCTTCACCCTTATTTTTGAGGAACCCTGAGTTACATCAATTGCCTTTTTACAATATCCGATCCAGAGAAGCTGCCTGATTGTCAGATAGACTCGGTACGAGTGATCAGCCAGTTTTTGACGTGAGCCGGTACAAAAGGCATCAGTTTTTCACGAACGCCTTCATGATACCGGTTCAGCCAGGCGATTTCCCCGGCATCAAGCATGCTCTTTTCGATACATCGGGTGTCGATGGGACATTGTGTCAACGTTTCAAAATGGAGATATCTTCCGAATTCGGTCTCTTCATAAAACCGGTTGACGACAAGATTCTCTATGCGGATGCCCCATCTGCCCACTTTATAAAGCCCTGGCTCCACTGACGTAACCATCCCCTCTTCCATCGCAGTCTGTGGTTCCGGCTTCGCATGCCAGGAGATTCCCTGAGGGCCTTCATGGACATTCAGGAAGTAACCGACCCCATGTCCTGTCCCATGTCCATAATCGGCTCCATGGGCCCATAGAGGCTTCCTGGCGATACTATCGAGCATGGAAGCCGGTATCGATTGGGGAAAACAGGTTTCCGATAGTGCGATCATCCCTTTCAGAACCAGCGTGAAATCCTTTTTTTGTTCGTGACTTGGCTCACCTACGGGAATCACGCGTGTCATATCAGTGGTACCGCTCAGATACTGTCCACCCGTGTCGATCAGGAGAAGGCCGTTATTTTCAATATAGGAAAAGTCTTTTTCGGTAGCCTGATAATGCGGCAAGGCTGCATTTTCATTGAACCCCGCAATCGTTCCAAAGCTGGGTGATATGTAATGTGGTCTTTTTGAACGGAACTCTTCAATTTTTTCGGCGACCATCAATTCGGAAAGTTTGATATTCCCATC
>JAEYIG010000258.1 GCA_023409175.1 Pseudomonadota bacterium | reverse complement strand
AAAAGGTTTCCGGAGACAATTCGACAAACAGGTGGTCGAAAGACGCAAAGGGCTCTTTCGAATCGGGATCGGTGAGGACGACCCCATCCAGTCTGGCCGTCAGGTTCCACAAATCGATATCCAGTTTACGGATAGTCAATTCGCGGTTGAATTTCTCGGCGACGAATTCCTGCGCTTTCGATTCGACAAGCCGTGGAAGAAAAACCATTCCGGCAACAACCGAGACGACAAGCGTCAGGATGAACAGCGACACGACACTGGCGATCACCCATTTTGTGCGTGACCGTTTTTTCGGTTCGTTCGTATTCTGCTCAGTCATCCAATATTTATCGCTTTTTTCCGTTGTTGTCCTGTTTGTATCATTTTAATGAAAAATCGACCCGGTTGCCGGAATCATTGCCTTCGGTTTTTTTGGCTTTGCTGGCAAGGATAAACAGCCTGTCATCAGGGATCTTGCCTGTTTCCAGCAACCAGTTCTTTACCGCTTCCGAGCGTCTGTTGGCCAGTTGGATCAGGTCGTCCGAATTGGCTGAATAATGCCGGGAAAGGAGTTTTTCCATTTCAGGCACCGGCACGGACTTCGAAAACCCGATCCAGTTCTTCGGCTTGTCGAAATCCTCGTCATTGTAGAGTTTCTTCAGGAGATCCGGATATTCCTTGTCACTGACCGTGATTTTGTCAATGCTCCCTTTCTTGCCCATCTGTTTCGCCTTGATTTCCCTGACTTTTTTCATGATCGTCAGTTTGCTGTCGACGACAGGATCGTACTTCCCGGTGATTTCCAGCGTCAGTCCCGGCCGGTTTTCCAGCGCGTTCGCCAGCGATTCCAGTTTTTTCTGCTCGCTTTCCGTGATGGCATATTTTCCCGGTTCGAACGACACATAAGACAGTTCAGCCTCATTTCCGACAAGTGACGCCAGCAGTTTGAAAGGCGCCGTCACTGCCTTTTGCAAGAGGTTGATGAACATCTTGAAAACGATGCCGCCGACGGAAAATTCCGGGTCGTTCAGCGAACCGCCCACAGGCAAATTGATGTCGATGACGCCATTCCTGTCTTTCAGCAAGGCCAGCGCGAGCCGGACAGGCAGATGGACGGCATCCGCGCTTTCAACCTCGTCACCCAGCGTCAACTGGTCGAGAATGAGCGAATTTTCAGCCGTCAGCTGATTGTTTTCGACCTTGTAATGGACGTCGAAAGAAAGCTTGCCTTTTTCAATGCCGTATCCGATATATTTTCCGGAATAGGCGGAAAACTGCGCCAGCTCCATGCCCTTCACGTCGGCCTTGATGTCCAGCGAAAGGCTATCGCTCAAAGGATTGACCAGTCCGGTAATCACCAGAGGTGCGCCATTGACGCGGCCTCTCACGTCCACCGTCGCATGTTTGCCGGCATCCGTCGACAGGTTATTGATCGAGCCCCTCAGGTTGACCAGATTGGCGGTATAACGGGGCTGGATGAAATTGTCCGAGAAGCGGATTTTCCCGTTTTTGATCAGCCATTTTTTGACCAGAATGGAATAATCTTTCTTTTCGGCATTTACCGGCGTTCCCTGAACGGCTGCGGCCGTTTTTTCAACCGTTTTTTCCGGTGACGCCGTTCCTGAAACAGGTGATTTTTCGCCATGCTTTTCCTCGTTTTGCGTCAGGCTCTTCTGTCCACCTGTTTCACTGCGCAAAATATCCTGAAGGTTCAGCCGGCCTTTTGAGCTCAGGATGACCCGTGCCATCAAATTGTTCAGGGTCGCCTGATCGACGACAACCGAAAGCGGCGACAGGTTCACGCGAACGCCTTTTAACGACAGGTCGTTCCAGTTCACGAACGGTTGTCGCGTCAGCTGGTCGATCGTTACCAGGCGGCTGATTCCGACATTCCCTGTAAACTGCCCCTGCAAAGGCCTGTTCCGGACCTGTGCGATTTTCAGTTTGCCCGAAACGGACACATCTGCCTGCCTTACTGAGAGGTTCACGTATTCCTCGATATATGGTTGAACGGCACGGACATTGATATTTTTGATGTTCAGGTCCAGATCGGCTTTCAAAGGCATCGGCTCGACCGTTCCCCTGATATCCAGTTTCCCTCTTTCATTGACGTTTGCCGTTGCCGTTATCGCAATTGGCTGTTCGTACTTGCTGGAAACATTATCTGCCGTGACATCCAGTTTCGTCAGTTTGGTGACGATCGGCTTTTTCGCATTCCTGTTTTCAAACCAGACCGACCAGTCGATGAGTTCAAAACGGGCAACGGCATAATTGAAACCGGATTGTGCCGCAGCGTCATCCACCGTTTTTCTGGCTGTTTTCTTCGCGTCCGTATCGTCCAGTCTGATCTTGCCGTGTACGAACTTGATATCCGTACCGGACGAGACGATTTTCTCGACAGTCATGTCCCGTTTGGGGACGTCCAGAACCAGATTGTCGATTTGCAGGCCGAAATCCTTCACCGTAAAATCCGCCGGAACGGCATTGGTCTGGTCTTTGAGCAGCAACTGTCCCTCGGTAATGGACAGCTTGTTCAAGACCAGATTGAAAGGCGTGCTCTCACCGGACGGGTGTGCCTTTGGCACTTCTTTTTGGTGGTTGTTCTTTCCGCTGGCAGACGCGAACATCCGTTCAAAATTCCACTGTCCCTTTTTGTTCCGCTCAAGCGTTACCACGGGATATTTCAGCTCAACCAGATTGACCGCGATATTTCCGGAGAAAACGTCGCTCTTGCCGATATTGACATCCACTTCCGGCAACTTCAGCAAATCGGCGCCGTTCAGTTCCGCCAGCTGGAACGCCGCCAGCGTGATTTTCCCCTCGACAGACAGTCCCATCTTTCCTTCTTCGGGTTTGACGAA